>JANLXK010000276.1:0-15109 GCA_031365045.1 Gemmatimonadota bacterium
GGCCGAAGGAGTGCGGCTCGTTGAGGAGGCGCTCGCCGCGGCCGTCCCCATCGTCGGGGCGGCGGTCGGCCCGGCGTTGGAAGCTACCGACCGGGGTCGGGCGCTCAAAGCGGCGCTGGGCAAGGCCGGCGTGGCGCTCGAAGAGGTGGATGACAAGACCCTCGGCGAGCTGGCCGACACCGACCACCCTCAAGGTCTCGTCGCGGTGGTCGAGCCTCGCGCATGGACTGTCGCCGATCTCTTCCGAACCCACCCAGCACCCAGCACCCAGCACCCAGTCCTTGTTCTGGACGGCGTCCAGGACCCCGGCAACGTCGGCACGATCCTGCGGAGCGCCCTCGCCCTCGGTGCCGCCGGAGTCGTCGCGCTGCCGGGCACCGCCGAGCTGCACAATCCCAAGGTGCTCCGCGGCTCGATGGGTGCGGCCTTCAAGCTCCCCAACTTCCACGCGACCGACGCCGAACTCCTCGCCTGGGTCGACAAGACAAAGGCGACGCTCTGGACGACGGCGATGGACGGAGCCGACATCCGCGCCGCCAAGTGGCCCACCGGACCTGTCGCCCTCCTCCTCGGCAACGAAGGCGCGGGCGTCCGCGCCGAACTCGCCGCCCGCGCCAAGACGACCATCGCCATCCCGATCGCCGCCGGCGCGGAGTCGCTGAACGTCGCGGCCGCCGCCGCCATCCTCCTCTGGGAGTCCTCCCGTGCCGGGTGATCCGGTCCTGACCGTCATCGGCGCCCTCTTTGGCGCCATCTTCGGCAGCTTCCTCAACGTCTGTATCCTGCGGCTCCCCGCGGAGCAGTCGGTGGTGCGGCCGCCGAGCCGCTGCCCCAAGTGCGGGTACGAGCTCCGCTGGTACGACAACGTCCCGATCGTCTCGTGGCTCCTCCTCGGCGGGAAGTGCCGCAGCTGCCGCACGCCGATCTCGATCCAGTATCCCCTGATCGAACTGGTCACCGCGCTCATCTGGGCCGGGTTAGCCTGGATGCTCGGTCCGTCGCTCGAGCTCGCCCGCGGCGCGGTCTTCTTCACGATCCTCCTCGGCATCGCGATGACCGACGCCCGGGAATACATCATCCCGGACGAATTCTCCATCGGGGGGCTCGCGGCGGGGCTCCTCTTCGCCCTTCCCGGGGGCTATCGGCCGATCGGTGACGCGCTCCTCGGCGCCGCGACCGGCTTCGGGCTGCTCTATCTGGTAGCGCTCGGGGGGAAGGCAGTCTTCAAGGAAGAGGCGATGGGAGGCGGGGACATCAAGATGATGGCGATGGTCGGGGCCTTCACCGGGTGGACCGGCGTGCTGCTGACGATCTTCCTCGGATCCCTCCTGGGGACGCTCATTTTCGTGCCGCTCGCGCTGATCGGGAAGAAGAAGCTCGTCCCCTTCGGCGTCTTCCTGGCCCTCGGTGCCGCCGTCACCTACCTCTGGGGCGCGGATGTCGTCTCGTGGTACAAGAGCTACCTCACCGGATTGTGAGGCGCCTCGCGGCGTTGGGTCTGGCCCTGATCGTCGCCTGCCGAGGTGAGCCACGTCCCGCCTCGGCCGACGCCGAGCTCGTCCGTCTGGTCGATTCCCTGACGCCGAGCGTCGAGCGTGCGGTCGGGCTCCCGTTCAAGCGGACGCCGCGCGCGCGGATGATCACGCGGGAGCAGGCGCGCACGTACCTCGTGGGGCAGCTCCAGAAGCAGCTCCCCGGCGACCGGGCCGCCCAAATCAGCAAGAGCTACAAGCTGCTGGGGCTCCTGCCCGACACGATCGATCTGCGGGCGCTCTTCGTGAACGTGCTCACCGAGCAGGTGGCGGGGTACTACGACCCTGATTCGGGAGCGTTCTTCGGGGTCGAAGGGGCGTCGCCGGTGGTCTTCCGGACCACCGTGTCGCACGAACTCGTGCACGCGCTCCAACACGACTATCTGCCGCTCGACTCGATCATGAACATGCGCGATGACGCGGACCGGCTCCTGGCCGCGCAGTCGGTGCTGGAAGGCCAGGCGACGCTCGCGATGCTCCGGATGCAGCCGCAGTACGGTGACGCGGTGCTCGACGAGTCGTTCTGGGAGCAGGCGCGCGAAGGGACCCGTCAGCAGCAGGGCTCGATGCCCCAGTTCGCCGGCGCCCCCCGCGTGATCCGCGAAACGCTCCTCTTTCCGTACATCGAAGGCGCCGAGTACATCCGCTGGTGGCTGACCCACGAACCGCGTGACCAGCAGCCCTACGGGCCGCTGATGCCGAAGTCGTCGGAGCAGATCCTCGATCCGGAACGCCCCCGCCACGGGGACGTGGCGCTCCGCGTCACCTTCTCGGATACCACCGGTGCCGTGTATGGTGACGTCCTTGGCGCCGCGGAGATGCGGGTCCTGCTGGCCGAAGCGCGGGGTCAGGACGCGCTCGTCGACGCCGCCATCCTCGGCTGGGGCGGCGACCGGTTCGAGCTCTACGGGTCGCCCAGCGGCGACGCGCTGGTCTGGATCGCGGTGTTCGACACGCCGCTGGCGCGGGATTCGTTCCTGGCGGCGTTGCAGCGAGGGTGGCCGCACGCCCGGGTCGGCTATCGCGCCGTGGCCGAGCCGCTGGAGATGAATGGCCGCTCCGGGCTCCGGCTCACGGTGGCACCGAACGACTGGAGGCGGTGGTCGTCGTTGCCCACCGCGACCGCGGTTCCGGTGAACTGAAAAGGTGCTTCGTGCCTCGTGCTTCGTAGGTCGTAGCCGGGTGTATTCTCGGTCCACGCAGCACGCAGCACGCAGCACGCAGCACGCAGCACCCAGCACCCAGCACGCCCTCACCCCCCGATCTTGAACTCCACTCTCGTCCCGTCCGCCACGCCGCGCAGCTGCTTGGCGATGTCGGCCAGGAACTCGAGCCGTTCCTGCACCGGGATCCGCCGGAGCGAGACCCCTTTCCGCGACTCCGAGACCACGAACGGCGGCCACTCCATCAGGAGCTCCCCCGGGCGCAGCGTTTCGCCGGTCCCCTCGAACTGCGCCAGGTGGCCGAGGCCGAGGAGCTCGATCGGATCGGCCTGCACCTTGCCGAAGAAGTCGACCACCCCCTCGGCCACCTCCTCGAGCTGGTCGGCGTAACTGTCGAGTTTGTAGACCTTTTCGTCCCGCCACACGAATTGATCCCCGAAGACGTCCTGTGCGAACGGGACGTCGTGCTTCTTCACGGTGCGGAATCGGGCGGTGAAGCTTTCCGGTCCTTCCATCGCCGCGCGGAGCGAATGCCACCTCGGCTCCACGCACGCGCCGCGCACGTGCAGTCCCCCCCGGAAGGCGACGAAGCCGTTCCGCTGGGCGAGCAGCTGCTGCAGGTCGGTCGGGAGCCGGTCGAGGATGTCGACGTCGTCGAGCGCGGCGCCGCGGTAGGTGAGGCCGGGGAGATCCATGTTGGAAGGTAAGAGTTGAGAGTTAAGAGTGAAGAGTCGGGAGTTCGGAGCCAGGAGGGGTGCAAAGGAACGGCCCGTGCTCACTTGCACAGGCCCCAGTTCCACAGCCCTCCCAGCTCCCAACTCCCAACTCCCTGCTCAGAACAACAGGCTCAACCCCCAACTCACTGCCCCCACGATGGCGCCCAGCACGTACCCGAGATCGACGATCAGCTTGAGCTCCTTCTCGGTCACGTTGCGGACGAGCTCCTCCATCTTCTGGGTGCTGAGTCCCATCACCTTCTGCTCCACCATCCCTGGGATGTCGAGCTGCCCCATCACCTCGGGGACCTGTGCCTGCACCCAGCTCCAGCTCTTCTCCACGATCCCCTGCTTCAGCGATGCCACGTTCTCTTCGCCCAGCCACTCCACCGGTCGGCCCAGCGGACGGGTCAGGAGCGACATCGCCAGCGACCGGATCGCCTCTTCGACCCGCGTCCGGCCCACCCCGTCCGTGACAAAGCCTCGCGCCACCCCTGCGATCTCCGCCGGGGGGAGCGCACCCAGCAGCTCGCCCCAGGTGCGCCGGTCGACCTCGGCCAGGGCGCGGTCGAGCGCCGTCGCGGCGACATCGCGGGTGCCGGGGTCGCGGGCCAGGAGCACCAGCCACTCGGCAACGCTGTGCGCCAGCGCCACGCGGCGCTCCGGCCCGAGACGCCGGAGCCGCTCGCCCAAGGGGACGCGGAGGAAGTGGTGCACGGCGCCTGCCATCGCGCTGGTGATGCGGCTCCGCATTTCGGGGGCGTTGATCGTCTCGGCCAGCCGGTCGAACCCATCCCCTTCGAAGCCGTCGACGAAGCGTCCGATCGCCTTGTCGGTGACGAGGAGCTTCGCGAGCAGCCGCTCGTGCACCAGCATCTCGCGCACACTCCGGTCGAACGCCTCGCGCAGGGCCTTCTTCACCTCGCTCTTCGCGTCGGGGTCGGCCAGGAGGGCGCCGAGCCGTTCCACCGCGAGCGGGAGGTAGTCGGTCACCCCCTGCTCGATGGCGGCGAGTACGCCGGCGGGGAGCCGGTCGGCCAGGGGGCGCTCATCGTCGGTGAGCTGCTCGAGCTTTCCCGCGACCCACCCCTCGACCTGACGCTGGAAGGTGTCCCCTTCCAGCAATCCGGCCAGCCAGCGCTGCACGGTGCGGTGCAGGGCGGCTCGGCGCTCTTCGGTCAGGACCTCACCGAGGGGGCGGTCGCCGAGGTCGTCCTTGAGGCGGGTGAGGAGCCGGGCGACCTGGGATTCGAAGGCCGGCGTGCCGGTGTGATCCGCCAGGCCATCGGCCCCGCGCCGGGCGAGCTCGCCCAGGGCGGCCTCGAGCTTGGTGCGGATCTCGGGACCGAGGATGTCGAGGAGAGGGCCCCGTTCCTCGGTCAGGAAGCCGGTCAGGGCGCCGTCTAGGGCGCGGGCGAAGGCGTCCCGGATGGGCGGGGCCGAGAGGCGCTCGGCCAGGTCATCAGGGGTAAGGAGCTTCTGGCCGACCGTCTTCCCGATCGCCTTGGCGAGGCGTTCCTTGTTCTTGGGGAGGGCGCCCTGGAGTCGGAAGGGGCCGAACCGGAAGGGCTCGTGCGGGTTGAAAAGCATCCAGATCGCGACGGCGTTGGTGATGCCGCCTGAGATGGTACCGACCGCGATGGTAAGAAGGCCACTGACGATCGTCTGGGATTCCATAGGTAGGGAATGTACGCTAGCCAGGGAGTAAACGTTTCATCTTGGTACACAACCTCACCCCCTGTCCCCCTCTCCGCATCCGCGGCGATGGGGAACGTATTGTTGGGATCGGCTCCCCCTCTCCACGCATGTGGAGAGGGGGCTGGGGGGTGAGGCGGAATGGGGGTTCGGGGTTGTAGGACGCCCGTAACCCCGCTATTCTTCTAGGCTTATGTTCGACGAGCTGTCCTCGAAATTGACCTCCGCCCTGCAGAAGTTGACGGGGCGTGGCACGCTGAACGAGGAGTCCGTCCGCGAGGGGCTGCGCGAGGTCCGCCGAGTGCTGCTCGAGGCGGATGTGAGCTTCGACCTCACGCGCGAGTTCCTGGAGCGGGTGCAGGCGAAGGCGGTCGGTCAGGACGTGCTCAAGTCGGTGCGCCCTGGTCAGCAGGTCGTCAAGATCGTCTACGACGAGCTGGTGACGCTCCTCGGCGAAAAGCAGGCGCCGCTGCAGCACGCGAGCGTCCCGCCGACGGTGATCCTGCTCGTCGGGTTGCAGGGTTCGGGCAAGACGACCACCGCGGCGAAGCTGGCCAAGCGGCTCAAGCTCGAGCAGAAGGCGCCCTTCCTGGTCGCGGCCGACGTGTATCGTCCCGCCGCGGTCGACCAGCTCCAGCAGCTGGGGACGCAGGTCCAGGTGGGGGTGCACGCGGAGCCGGGCGTCACCGACGTCGTCGGCATCGCGAAGCGGGGGATCGAGGCGGCGGGGAAGGCGCGGGCGCGGACGGTCATCATCGATACCGCCGGCCGGCTGCAGATCGACGAGACGTTGATGGCCGAGCTGCGCGCCGTGAAGGCCGCCGTGAAGCCGCACGAGATATTGCTGGTGGCCGACGGGATGACGGGTCAGGACGCGGTCCGGATCGCGACGGGGTTCCACGAAGCGCTGGGGGTGACGGGCGTCATCCTGACCAAGATGGATGGCGATGCCCGCGGTGGGGCGGCGCTGTCGATCTACGGGGCGACCAGGGCGCCGATCAAGTACATCGGCACTGGCGAGAAGACCGACGCCCTCGAGCCCTTCCATCCCGAGCGGATGGCGGGCCGGATCCTGCAGCAGGGCGATGTCCTTTCCCTGGTGGAGAAGGCGCAGGAGAACGTCGACGCCGCCGAGGCCGAGAAGCTGGCCAGGAAGGCGATGAGCAAGAAGGGCATGGATCTCGAGGATTTCCTCTCGGCCATGCGGCAGATGCAGGCGATGGGCCCGTTGAAGAACGTGCTGGGGATGCTGCCCGGCGTGAACGCGGGGATGCTGGCCAAGGCCAACGTCGATGACAAGCGCCTCAAGCACGTCGAGGCGATCGTACTCTCGATGACGCCGGGTGAGCGGAAGGATCCCGATGTGTTGAACGGCTCGCGGCGTTCCCGGATCGCGAAGGGGGCGGGGCGGCCGGTGCAGGAAGTGAACCAGCTGATCGCGCAGTTCGGTCAGATGAAGAAGATGATGAAGTCCGCTGGAAAGCCTGGGATGCGCCTGCCGTTCGGTGGGCCTGGGTTCCCCGGTCGCTAACGCAGCACCAAGAGGAGCAGGGAATGGCCACTCGTATCCGTCTGACCCGCGTGGGCCGCAAGGGCGTGCCGCTGTATCGCATCGTGATCGCCGAGCGCAAGTCCGCGCGCGACGGCCGTCCGATCGCGACCATCGGGACGTACAACCCCCGCGCCAAGGACGACGCGCAGAAGGTCGTGGTCGACGTCGAAGCGGCGAAGAAGTGGATCGCCAACGGCGCCACCCCGACCGACACCGTCGCGAATTTCCTCAAGAAGGCCGGCGTCGAGGTCTGACGTGACCGCGCCGGGTCCCCGCCGCCTGGTGATCGGGCGGCTGCGGAAGCCGCACGGTCTGAAGGGGGAGTTCACGGTCTTCCCGCTGACCAGCACGCCGCAGGCGGTCTTTGCTGCCGGGTCGAAGCTGATGCGGGTGGACCTCGGCGGGGAACCGCTGGGCGAGCTCGAGATCGAGTCCGCCCGACCGTATCACCGGGAATGGCTGGTCAAGTTCCGCGGCATCGCGGACCGGCCGACACTCGACGCCCTGCGGGGGTCCTTCGTCTCGGTCGAGGCGGGGCGCCTGACGGAACCGGAAGGAGATGAGGTCTATCTCCACGAGCTGGAGGGATTCAGCGTCCGGGACGAGGCGGGGACCCCGCTGGGACTGGTGACCGGGCTGTACGAGGTGGCCTCGGGACTGATGATCGAGGTGCAGGGCCCCAAGCGGGAGTTCCTGCTGCCGTACAAGAAGGAGTTCGTGGTCGGGGTGGAGCGGGGGGAGCGGCGGCTGGTGGTGCGGGTGCCGAACGGTCTGCTGGATTGATCGACCTCACCCCCTGACCCCCTCTCCCTGATGGGAGAGGGGGAACCCAGGGAAAGATTGCGATCATGCTGACGATCAACGTGGTGACGCTGTTCCCCGAGATGATCGCGCCTTTCGCGGCGGCGAGCATCGTGGGCCGGGCGGTGGAGGCGGGGAAGGCGCAGGTCCGGCTGGTGCAGCTGCGGGACTTCACCCACGACCGGCATCACACGGTGGACGACGCGCCGTACGGCGGGGGGGCGGGGATGGTGCTCAAGCCCGAGCCCTTCTTCGAGGCGGTGGAGTCGCTGGGGCCCACGGGGCCGATCGTGCTGATGTCGGCGCGGGGCAAGCGGTTCGACCACCGGACGGCGGTGCGATACTCGCTGGGATCGGAACTCACGATCCTCTGCGGCCACTACAAGGACGTCGACCAGCGGGTGGCGGAGCAGCTGGCCACCGAAGAGCTTTCGCTCGGCGACTTCGTACTCACCGGCGGCGAACCGGCGGCGGTGGCGGTGCTCGATGCGGTGGTGCGGCTGTTGCCCGGGGTGCTGGGCGACCACGAGTCCGCGAGCAGTGACAGTCATTATGACGGGCTTCTGAGCCCGCCGAGCTGGACCCGGCCGCCCGCATTCCGCGGCCATGCCGTCCCCGAGGTATTGTTGTCGGGGGACCACGCCGCGATCGCGGCCTGGCGCCAACGCGAGGCGGAGCGGCTCACGCGCGAACGGCGGCCCGATCTCTGGGCGGCGCACGAACAAGGCACGCAGGACGCCCCAGACGGGGCCTGAACCGAGGAACTGACGATGGGCATGGAAAAGCTGGCCGTGATCACGGCCGAAGGACTTCGTACCGATCTTCCGCCTTTCGAGGCCGGGGATACGATCAAGGTGATGGTCCGCGTCCGCGAGGGCGACAAGGAGCGTCTCCAGGCGTTCGAGGGCATCGTGCTCGCCAAGAAGGGCGGCGGGATCAACGAGACCTTCACCGTCCGGAAGGTCTCCGCGGGTGTCGGCGTCGAGCGCATCTTCCCGCTCCACTCGCCGACGGTCGCGTCGATCGAGGTGACGCGGAAGGGCAAGGTCCGTCGCGCCAAGCTCTACTACCTGCGGAACGTCAGCGGCAAGGCCGCCCGCATCAAGGAAAAGCGCGACAACTGACGTGACCGCGCACCGTCCGACCCTCGACCGCGAACGCGCGGCGTGGTCGGCGGCGCGTCTCCTCGTCGGCGTGGACGAAGCAGGCCGTGGCCCACTGGCAGGACCGGTGGTCGCCGCGGCCGTCGTCTTTCCCGCCGATCGCGATCCTCCCGCCGGTCTGCGCGACTCCAAGACCCTCTCGGCCCGTCAGCGCGCCGAGCTCCTTCCTGCCATCCGCGCCCACGCCCTCGCCTGCGGCATCGGCGCCGCTTCCGTGCGCGAGATCGACCGGCTCAACATCCGGGTCGCGACCGCCCTCGCGATGACGCGTGCGGTGCGGGCCGCCCTCCGCGACTCGCGACTCGTGACCTGTGACATCTTGCTCGACGGTTTCCCGATGCGGGAACTCGGCTACGCGCACCAGGCCCTGGTCGACGGCGACGCGCACTGCATGACCATCGCAGCGGCAGGGATCGTCGCCAAGGAGACCCGCGACCGGTTGATGCGGGCCTTGGCCCGTCGGTACCCCGCCTACGGCTGGGTGTCGAACAGCGGCTACGGGACCGCGCACCACCTGGCCGCGCTCCGCACCGCGGGACCCACGCGACATCACCGGACCAGCTTTTCTCCCATCAGTCAGCTCCAGCTCTAGCCCTACCGCCCCTCCCCTGTCCCCTCCCCCTGCCGGGAGAGGGGAACTTCGAGCTGGCCCCCCCTCCCCTGACAAGGGGCGGGGGCGGGGGGAGGGGCAGTCCGCGAAACGAGATCGTTACTCGTCGGCACCGTTGTCCGATACCTCTCCCTCCCAGCTTTCATCGCGACCGGAGGCACTATGGGCGCGATCTTCCAGCAGGTGGGACGACTCGATGAGATGTGGATGTTGCGTCTTTCGGCGCGACGCGCACCGGGGTGGCTTGATGCCGCCTTCCGCCGAGGGACCCATCTGGGTGGCGCGTCGGCCACCCTTTTCATTGGGGTAGTGCTTGCCGCGATCCCCGCGACCCGCGACACGGGACTCGCGACCCTGATCGCGATCTCCTCGTCGCATATCGTCGCCCAGCTCTTGAAGCGCAGATTCCTCCGTCCCCGGCCTCATCTCAGCCTCCTGGCGCTCGATCCGCTGGTCCCGATCCCCGACGCGTTCTCCTTTCCCTCGGGACACGCCTGCGCCGCGATGGCGGTCGCCGCTTCGCTGACGGCCGCTCTCCCCTGGGTGGTCGGCGTTCCGATCCTCCTCCTCGCGGTCTTCGTCGCGGTCTCGCGCGTCTATCTCCGCGTCCACTACGTCACTGATGTCGTCGTGGGAATGGGGCTCGGCGTTGGCGGGGCCGCCCTCGGCTGGATGGTCGTCCCCGGATAGTCGAGCGTTGCGGCGGGCATATGCCCGCGACAACGCGACCGCCCCTCCCAGAGGATCGGGAGGGGCGTTTCGCGTGGAGGATGGAGACCCGACGGCTAGATCAGCTTCACCATCTCCGCCAGGTACTCCGTCCCTTCATTCGGATTCATCAGCCGCGGCACCATGAACACCTTGAGCCCCGGCCGCATCCGCCGGAGCGCGTCGGCGTTGGTGCGGGTCGATTCGTCCGACCGCTCCGGCTCGCTCAGGATGATGCCGAGCACCTCGACCCCGTTGTGCTCGAGCTCGTCGACCGTGAGGAGGGTGTGGTTGATGGTCCCGAGCTTGTCAAGCGCGGCCACGACCGCCTTGGCGCCGAGCTCCTTGGCGAGGTCGAGCGCGCTGTGCTCCCAGGTGATCGGCGTGAGCAGCCCGCCGACCCCTTCCACGATCGCGACCTCGGCACCCGTCGCCGCCTTCTTCACCTGGCTCACCAGCGCCTTCCAGTCGATGTGGGCCTCTTCCTCTTCGGCGGCGAGCGCCGCCGAGACCTGGGCACGGAAGCGATAGAGCGCGTGCGCGGGAGCCGCCTGCCCCGTCGCCTTGGCCAGCTTCACCCCGTCCTCTCCTTCGCTCGGCGCCTCGGAGGTCCCCGTCTCGACCGGTTTGATGCCGACGACCTTGCGGCCCGCCCCGGTGAGGGCGGTGGCGAGGGCCACGGAGGTCCAGGTCTTCCCGACGCCGGTGTCGGTGGCGGTGATGAGGATGTACTTGGGTGAGGCCACGGTTCAGGGATCCCGGGTCGAAGGTCGCAGGGGAACGAACAAGGTCGCTCCCGGCCGGGGCCACGGCAAGGTGGTGCAGGAAGCAGGGGAGTCTTACCTTATCTGGTCGTCCGCGCCCGTGGTGAAATGGTATCACATCGGCCTTTTAAGCCGTTAGTTCCTGGTTCGAGTCCAGGCGGGCGCATTCCCCTTCAGTGTCGATCGAACTGGCCGCCGATCAAGGCGCCGGTGATCGCTCCGAGCCCTCCGATGAACGCGGCCATGCCAAGGGCCGGAAGGGTGCAGTTCTTTCCCCCGGGTGTGTCACTGAAATGGCAGAGCCCGATCCCCAGCGCACCGCCGAAGATCGCGGAAGGGATCCCGACGATCAGCGCACCTTCCTTCCAGTAGGTCCGGGGCAAGTGCAGGGTATCCGTAGCTGGACTGGTCATCGGCGCCCGGAACAGCGACGAGGGCGCGGGACGCGGAAGGGAGACTTGCGCGGCACCGGGCACGGCACCGCTCGTGGCGAGTGCAACTGAGACTATGAGGGTCCGCAGGATCACCGAGGAGCTCCGATGTCGATCGTCTACGTGGACGGAAAGTGGCTGCCCAAGGAACAGGCGATGGTCTCGGTCTTCGACCACGGCCTCCTGTACGGCGACGGCGTGTTCGAGGGGATCCGCGCCTACGGCGGAAAGATCTTCAAGCTCCGTCCCCACATCGAACGGCTCTTCGATTCGGCCAAGGCGATCTGGCTGACGATCCCCCTCACCATCGACGAGATGGTGGCGCTCCATCAGGAGGGGCTCAAGCGGTCCGGGCTCGCGGACGCCTACATCCGCACCGTCGTGACCCGCGGTGTCGGCGACCTCGGCCTCGACCCCCGCAAGTGCAAGGACCCTACGGTCATCATCATCGTTGACCGGATCGCCCTCTGGCCGGAAGAGCGGTACACGCAGGGGCTCAGCGTGGTCACCGCGAGCACCCCGACCCCGCACCGCGAGTCGCTCTCTCCCCGGGTCAAGTCGCTCAACTACCTGCCGCACATCCTGGCCAAGATCGAAGGGATCGTCGCCAACGCCGATGAAGTGATCATGCTCGACGCCGCCGGCTTCGTGGCCGAGGGGTCGGGGACCAACCTCTTCGTGGTGCGGCGGGGTGAACTGTACACTCCCGCGGTCCACAGTGGCATTCTGCGCGGTGTCACCCGCGATACCGTCATCGACCTGGCGCTCGCGGCCAAGATCCCGGTGCACGAGACCACGCTCAACCGGTTCGACGTCTATACCGCCGATGAGGTCTTCTTCACGGGGTCCGGCGCGGAGCTGATCCACGCCCGGAGCGTCGACGGGCGGATGATCGGAGCGGGAGGTGCCGGGAAGATGACGGCGAGCCTGCGGGACACGTTCAGGAAGCTGGTTCGAAGCGCCTAGCGCCTAGCGCCTAGTGCCTAGCGCCTAGCGCCTAGTGCCTAGCGAGCGTCGATCGAGCTCCGGGGTTGAGCAACCAGCGCCGAGCCTGCCTATCTCTCGCTAGGCGCTCCTCGCTAGGCGCTAGGTGCTTTCCGACTCCCTATTGACCTCACCGCATCGCGCCCCCGATATTCGCAGGTACGCCCTTCCAAGGACCGACGCGCGATGGCCTGGCGGATCGTCGAGTATGCCGACACCGTGTGGAATGTGACCTATGCCGCCGAGCGGCGCGCCAACACCTCGGCGTGGCAGCTGGTCCTCTCGTTCCGCGCCGCCGTCGGTCCCAAGGCCTCGTTCTGGGCCCCCTTCCCGCTCGAGTCGAGCTCCAAGTCCTCCCTGTTCTCGCTGGCCGAGCGGATCCCACACGACCGGCTGGCCGCGGTCCTTGCCGAGCACTTCCGGTGACGTGGGTCAGCGATGGGTCGCGATGGCGTGGGCCGCGGTGGCGATCCGGCCCATCACGGCTTCGGCGTCCTTCTCGGACCCGTACCCGCGGGTGAGGACGACGAGGATATAGGGCGGCCTCCGGGCCGGGTAGACGATCCCGGCGTCGTGGTTGACCAGCGTCTGATTGCCGGTCTTGTGGGCCATCAGGGTGCCGGCCGGAAGTCCGGAGGGGATCCCGCCGTTGAACTCCTGCCCGGCCAGGAACCCCAGGATCCGCTGCGTGCTCTTGGCCGAGGCGGCGCGGCCGGAGAGCAACGCGCTGAAGAGCTGGACGAGTCCGCGGGCGGTGAGTGTATTGTTCATTCCACGGCGGAACGCGACGAGGTCCTCGACGCCCCGGAGGACCAGGACCGAGTCGGCCCCCAGTGCGTGGGCCGTGGCCGTGATCCGGTCGGCGTCGAGTCGCTGGACGATGATGTTGGTGGCGAGATTGCTGCTTCGGACCGTCATCAGACGGGCGAGTTCCTGGATCTTGACCTCGGTCCCGACCAGGGCGTAGAGCGAAGAGTCCGAATCGTCGGCGGGGTCGAGCGCGAACGGCTGGCTGTCGGCGATCGAGACGAAGCTGTTCTCGACCCGGAGGGTGGAATCCCAGCTTAGTTCGCCGGCGTCGATGCGGCGCGCCAGTTCGATGAGCACCGGGACCTTCATGGTGCTTGCCGCGTGGACCCGGATGTCGGCCCCCAGCCAGGCGGCGCGTCCAGTGGCAGGCTGGTAGAAGGCGATGGCGACGAGGGTGTCGCCGTGGGGACGAAAGCGTTGCAGTCGCCGGACCGCATCCTGGGCGAACAACGCGTGAGGCAGGGCGAGCACGAGGACCCACCGAAGCATCCAACGGAACATCGAGGATCTCCTGGCCGTGGCCGATAGACTCAGGTTCAAGGAATTCGTGCTCGAGCGCCTCCCTGCCACTCGCTGCAAGGCGAAGGTGGTGCTCTCGCTGACGGATGATGATATCTGGATGGGTGAAGCGGAAGGGCTCGCCACCCAGGCAGGAGAGCTCCGCACCGCGGCCGACGCCTGCGTCGTGGCGCTCACCAAGGCCATCGCCGGACATGCCACCCTGGAATTGCTCGGTGTCAAGTCGGTCCGCGCCTTCGACAACAACGTCGTGATCGTCTCGATGGCCTACACCGAGGATGGGAAGGGGCAGCGCCTGGTCGGCTGCTTCCTGGCCGACACCGACTCCGCGCGGGGCGCCGCGCTGGCGGTGCTCAATGCCACGAACCGGATCCTGGGGAATCGATTTTTCATGAGGTAGGAGTTTGGAGTTCGGAGTCGGGAGGGGTGCAAGGGGAGGACTCTCCCTGCACCCCTTCGAGCTCCCAACTCCCAACTCCAGACTCCAAACTCGCGCCCACGAGCACCGACATATCACCGAACAGACCCCGGCACCCCCTAGGAGCCCCGGGACCAATTCCCTAAATTTCAGGCAGTTTCCAGCTCGCCCGAATGCCAATCGGGTGCGCCCTGATCCCGCTGGTCCGGACCCTTGGCCGGATCCTCGCTGGAGGAGCGCTATCCTGAAGCAGCTCGACACCGCACTTCGCGGGCTGGTCTTCGTTGCGGCCGTCGGCTTGACGGCCTGTGCCGGCGGCACCACTCAGGTGTCGCCGGTCGCCGCACCTGCCACCCGCTCGCCCGTGGCGATCGAGTCCACCGCCCCGAAGCGCTCTTCCGACACCGCCGCCGTTGCTGCGACCACTGGCCGCGACACGGTGGCCGTCACGCCCGCCGTCGACAGCGCCAACGAGCGTCTGCTCGTCGCCGATTCGGCCGCCGACGAGGAGGTGCTCGAGGAGCTCCGGGGCGCGGCGCCGGCCGAAACGGCGACCGAAGCGCGGGGCAACCCCGCTGTGGCCGGGAGTGCGGAGTCGACCGAGATCCCGGCAGTGACCTGGGACATCGACGTCACGTCGTTCCTGTCGCACGAGCGGGTGCAGTACTACCTGGACTTCTTCCAGGGGCCCGCCCGGGAACGGTTCGGCGCGTGGCTGCAGCGGATGCCGCGATACGAGCCGATGATCCGTGCCCGGCTCGCGCGCCAGGGACTGCCCGGGGACCTGCTCTACCTCGCGCTCATCGAGAGCGGCTTCAGCAACAGCGCCACCAGCCGCGCCCGCGCCGTGGGGATGTGGCAGTTCATGCCGAGCACCGGACGGTCGTACGGCCTCAGGGTGGATCGGTGGGTGGACGAGCGGCGCGACCCGGTGAAGGCGACCGATGCCGCGGCCCGCCACCTCAATGACCTGCGCACGCGGTTCGGGTCGCTCTACCTCGCGGCCGCGGCCTATAATGCCGGCGGCGGCAAAGTGTCACGCGGGCTTCGCAAGTTGGGCGACGCGGCGTACGAGGAGGCCGACGACGAGGTGATCTCCGACTCGACCTTCTTCCTGCTCTACGACTCGCGCTATCTCCGGCGGGAGACGAAGGACTACGTCCCCAAGCTGATCGCCGCTGCGCTGATCGCCAAGGAACCGGAGCGATACGGCTTTGCACGGCCCGAGCCGCTCCTGCCTTTC
>JANLXK010000382.1:0-1003 GCA_031365045.1 Gemmatimonadota bacterium
TCGATCCCGGCCGGGCCACGAATCGAACCGTCGTGACGTTCGTCGGCGAACCAGAGGTCGTGATCGAAGCCGCGTTCCGCGCGATCGCGAAGGCCCGCGACCTGATCGACATGACGCGCCACTCCGGTGAGCACCCCCGAATGGGCGCCACCGACGTCTGCCCCCTGGTCCCGATCTCGGGGATCACGATGGCGGAGACGGCGAAGCTCGCCCGCGCCCTCGGCGAACGGGTCGGGAAGGACCTCGGCATCCCGGTCTATGCGTATGAAGCGGCGCAGCCCGATCCCGCCCGCAAGAACCTCGCGGTCATCCGCGCCGGCGAGTACGAGGGGCTCGAGCGGCGGATGCAGGAGCAGGGGTGGGCCCCCGACTTCGGCCCCAAGAGCTTCAACGCCAAGAGCGGCGCCACGGTCATCGGCGCCCGCGACTTCCTCGTCGCCTTCAACGTGAACCTCAACACCACCTCCACCCGCCGCGCCAACGCCATCGCATTCGACGTCCGCGAGATCGGTCGCCCCCAGCGTGAAGGGCATCCTCTCACCGGGAAAGAAGCCAAGGATGCGACCGGCAATCCGGTGATGCTACCCGGCACCCTCAAGGCGGTGAAGGCGATCGGGTGGTTCATCCAGGAATACGGCGTCGCCCAGGTCTCGATGAACCTCGTGGACCTGAGCGTGACACCCACCCACGTCGCGTTCGATGAGGTCTGCCGTGCCGCCGCCGCGCGCGGCGTGCGTGTCACCGGGAGCGAGCTGGTGGGACTCGTCCCCCTCGCCGCCCTTCGCGACGCCGGCCGCCACTACCTCGCCCGGCAGCAGCGCTCGGTCGGCGTCTCCGAGGCGGAGCTCATCAAGATCGCGGTCCGCTCCCTTGGCCTCGACGAGCTCGGCGCCTTCATCCCCGAAGAGCGGGTCATCGAGTACCGCCTCCGTGATACCGGACTTACGCGCCTGGTGTCGATGACCGTGCGCGGCTTCGCCGACGAGACCGCCTCGGAGTCGGC
>JANLXK010000400.1:0-4251 GCA_031365045.1 Gemmatimonadota bacterium
GCGCCAGGCGTGGGAGATGGTGTCCGGGGGGGAGGGGTATGGCCGGGTGGACCTCCGGCTCGATCCCGAAGGGCGCCCCTGGGTGCTCGAGGTGAATCCCAACCCCGACCTGAGCGACAATGCCGGGTTGGCGCGGATGGGGCGGGCCATCGGGCTCGACTACGGCGACCTCCTCCTCAAGATCGTCGACGAAGCGATGCACCGGACGCTCTCGCGCACGGCCGCCGTGGCGCTGACCCAAGAGGTCGCGTGAGCACTGGGGTGACTGCGAAGACCCTCCTCCGCCCGTTGCAGGCGTCGGACCGGAGCGAGCTGGAGCGGATCACGCGCGCGGTGGGTGTGTTCAAGGAGTATGAGATCCCGGTGGCGCTCGAGGTGTTCGACGCCGCGATCAAGCCGGGGCAGACGGATTACGAAGGGACGGCGGCGGAGGTGGACGGGCGGTTCGCAGGGTGGGCCGCGTGGGGCCAGCGGCCCTGTGCGGAAGGGACCTGGGACCTGTACTGGATCGCGGTCGACCCGGCGCTGCACGGCGCGGGGGTCGGGTCCACGATCCTGGAAGATCTGGAGCGGCGCCTCCGGGGGCGCGCTCGATTGCTCGTGGTGGAGACGGGGGGCCGTCCGGCGTATGACGCCACACGGGCCTTCTACCTGGCCAAGGGGTATGAAGTGGCCGCCACCATCCCGGACCTGTATGCCCCTGGCGATGCCCAAGTCATACTGACCAAGCGGTTCACCCCATCTCAGGTCTGACGGAGACCTCCCGTATGGCGTCCACCTGGCAAGAAATCCTCAAGGAACGCTCCATCCAGTCGCTCGAGGCGCTGTCCGCCCGATTCGGGGCGGAGCATGTCGGCGACATCGAAAAGCTCAGGCAGGCGGTGGAGAACTTTGAGTTCCGCATCTCCCCCGCGATGCTCGACCTGATCGAGGAACCCGGCGATCCCATCTGGCTGCAGTACGTGCCCACGATGGCGGAGCTGGACATCAAGGATGGGATCATCGACTCCTTGAACGAGGACGCCGACTCCCCGGTGCCGAACATCACGCACCGGTATCCGGACCGCGCCCTCTTCCTGGTCTCGCCGGTGTGCGCCAGCTACTGCCGCTTCTGCACCCGGCGGCGGAAGGTGGGCGACCCCGAAAAGATCCCGATGAGCCAGTTCGAGTCGGCGTTCCAGTATCTCGAGCAGCACACCGAGATCCGGGACGTCATCATGAGCGGCGGCGATCCGCTGATGCTCAATGAGCGCCGGCTGGACATGATCCTGACCCGGCTCCGGAGCATCAAGCACATCGAGATCATCCGGATCGGGAGCCGGGTGCCCTGCCACCTGCCCGAGCGGATCACCACCGAGCTCACGGACGTGCTCAAGAAGCACCATCCGCTCTGGATCAACACCCACTTCAACCACCCGCGCGAGCTCACCCCCGCGGCGGTGAAGGGATTGGGGATGCTGGCCGACGCCGGGATCCCGCTCGGCTGCCAGACCGTGCTCTTGAAGGGCGTGAACGACAGCCCCGCGGTGATGAAGTCGCTGATGCACAAGCTCATGCTGGCCCGGGTGCGGCCGTACTACATCTACATGGCCGACCAGGTGGCGGGGGCGGAGCATTTCCGCACCACCGTGCAGACCGGGATCCGGATCATGGAGTCGCTCCGCGGCTGGACCTCGGGACTGGCCAACCCGTACTTCGTGATCGATGCGCCTGGCGGCGGCGGGAAGATCCCCCTCCTCCCGGAGTACGTGGAGTCGATGAACGAGGACGAGGTGGTGCTCCGCAACTTCCGGGGCGAGCGCTATGTGTACAAGCAGCCGGCGCCCGACCAGAAGCGGCTCTCGATCGGCGACCCCGAGTACCTGTTCCAGCCGTCGATGCAGCCGAAGAAGGCGCGGAAGCGGGTGGGCAAGGTGAAGGTGGCGGCGAAGAGGAAGAGCGCGTAGGCGCCGCAGGCGCCGACGCGCGATGCAGGCCCGCAATTTATTGCGGGCAGGGGCCTCGGAGAGATCCGGGGCCTTTTCGTGTGCAAGGGCTTCGCTCCTGACGCATCCTCGAGGTAACCACCTCACAAGGAGCACAGCATGCACCTGACGTTGTTCGCGTTGGCCCTGGTGTCCCTGCCGGTCATACCCACGCCCCAAACCCCGGTGGAACCGAGGAGTCCACCGGTCGTGGCCGCAGGGGTCGAACGACCCCCCGGCCGACTCGCGATCCGACTGGGGCTCCGGACCCGTGGACCGGGCCCGTCCAACGCCGCGCTCACCTTCAGCCGGCTCCTCGGCGACCTGCGCGATTCGCTGCACCGATCCAGGGCCGGCGACCTGCCACCGTCGATAGAGATCAAGTCGCTGCTCCCCACCGGCGCCGGGGACGATCGGAAGGGGAAGGAATACGAGTTGTCGCTCTCACTCACCCTCGGCCCCGAGGCGTTGCCGCAATTCCTCCAGGTGCTCGATCATCTGGCTTCCGGTGCCGTCTCAGTCTCCGATCTCCGTCTCACCGCCGAAGGAGAACTGACGGACCTGGCCGATCAGATGCTCCGGGCGGCGGCAGACACCGGCGCAGGCCCACCGACCGCCGGCTCGACGGTCGGCAAGCTGAGCCGGCTGGCGCTGCTCCTCCTCGCGATCCGAAGGGAGGTGAGACAGTAGGCCCGCAGCTAGTTGCGGGCTTACACCGGGTCCGCCGGGGCCTTTCGCTTGCCCCCTCCCTCCCGGTGGCGTAGGCTACGGGATGCCCATCCCGATGACCCCGGCCCTGGTGGCGGAGCTGGAGCGCGCCGAACTCCGGGCGTGGAGCGCGGTGTACCGGAACGCACCTGCGACGGCAGTCACGGCCTGCGGCATCGGGATACACGATTTTCCCCCCGCCGCGGCGATCTGGATGTCGAAGATCGACTTCCTCGACTGCAACCGGGTCCTCGGACTCGGCCTCTCCGGCCCCCCTGAGCAGAAGACGGTCCAGGAGATCATCGATACCTACGAACGGGCGATGGTCCCCCGCTTCTTTGTGCAGCTCGCCCCTCTCGTCACCGTCGGTCCCACCATCACGGCCGTCACCGACCTCGGCCTCGCCCACCACAGCAACGGGGTCCGGTTGGTACGCGACGTCACTTCCCCAGGCCCATCGTCGATCGAACACCGGGTCGAGGAGATCGGCCCCGAGCTGGGTGCGACCTTCGGCGAGATCCTCTGCACCGGCTTCGGCTGGAACGCGGCCTTGGGCCTCGCGGTCACGGCGATGGTCGGGACCCCGGGATGGAAGTTCTATCTTGCCTATGCCCACGACCGTCCGGTCGGGACGGCGATCCTCGTCATCGACGGTCGCATCGGCTGGCTGGGCCTCGCGGCGACCCTGCCCGAGGCGCGAGGCCACGGAGCGCAATCGGCGCTGATCGCGCGCCGGATCCTCGATGCCCGCACGGCGGGGTGCGAGGTCCTGAGCGCCGAGACCGAGGAGGAGGGACTCGCCGAGGTGGCGCCGAGCTACCGGAACATCCTCCGCGCCGGATTCGAAGTCGGTTATCTCCGCCCCAACTACCTCTATCAGTTCCAGCAGCGCGACGAAGCGTAACCTTTCGCCCTCGTCGATCCCCATTGGAGGCCCCATGTTCCGCCCCACTCGCATGCTCGTAGCCGTTGCGCTCGCCTTCTGCCTCGGCTGCCCCCCCACCGCTACCTCCACCGACACCTCGGCGGATGAACAGGCCATCCGCGCCCTTGTCGACTCGTGGAACGGCGGTCTCGCCAGTCAGAACGATTCCCTCATCGCCGCCCTCTACGCCGACGACGCGATCCTGATGCCGCCGGGGATGCCGCGGGTCACCGGGCGCCAGCATATCCGGGATTTCTGGGCCCGGATCTGGCCGATGAAGGCATCGCTCACTCTCGCGATCGTTTCCATTCGCGTCTCCGGCGACCTCGCGGTGCAGGAGGATGATTGGACCTGGACCATGCCCAGCGCCCAGGGCGAGGTGAAGGACCACGGGAAAGCTCTGGTGATCTGGCGCCGCGCCGGGAACAGCTGGCAGGTGGTGCAGGACATCTGGAACAGCGACGTCACCCCTCCCACCCCGAAGGCGAACTAGCCGTGGCCCGCGTCACTGGCATCGGCGGGATCTTCTTCAAGGCACGCGATCCCAGTGACGCGGGCCACGGCTAGTTCGCCTTCGGGGTGGGAGGGGTGACGTCGCTGTTCCAGATGTCCTGCACCACCTGCCAGCTGTTCCCGGCGCGGCGCCAGATCACC
>JANLXK010000437.1:0-2868 GCA_031365045.1 Gemmatimonadota bacterium
TCCTTCAAGGATCTGGACGCCATGATGAAGGGCGCCGACATCACGAACGCCGTGACCATCATCATCGCCGGCGCGCTCAAGGGTGACGCGTCCGACATGCACATCGAGGCGGAGGAGAAGGACGTGGTGGTGCGCTACCGCGTGGACGGCGTCCTGCGCGAGGTGATGCGGCTCCCGCCCAGCGCCGGTTCAGCCGCCGTGCGACGGGTGAAGGTGCTGGCCAAGCTCGATGTCGCCAATCCGCTCATCACCCAGGACGGGCGCGCGGCGATCCGGGTGGATGGGAAGGTGATCGATCTCCGGGTGGCGACGGCACCGGTAGCGCGGCGAGGGGAGAAGTCGGTGGTGCGGATCCTCGACAGCTCCAGCCTCAAGACCCGGCTGGCTGACCTCGGCCTCGCCGATTTTGAGCTCGCGTCCATCGAGCGGCTGTTGGGCCATCGGGAAGGGATGGTGCTGGTCACCGGCCCGACGGGAAGCGGAAAGACCACCACGCTCTATGCTGCCGTGAACCACCTCAAGACCGGCAAGGTGAACATCGTCACCGTCGAGGACCCGGTGGAGTACGAGCTGACCGGGATCTCGCAGATCCAGGTGAACGAGTCCCAGGGGCTCAGCTTCGCGGGCGTCCTCCGGTCCGTGCTGCGCCAGGATCCGGACATCGTCCTGGTGGGCGAGATCCGCGATCTCGAGACCGCCACGACGGCGGTCCAGGCCGGACTCACCGGGCACCTCGTGCTCTCCACCCTGCATACCAACGACGCGCCGTCGGCAGTGGTCCGGCTCCGTGATCTCGGACTCGAGGGCTACAAGATCGCGGGGGTGCTGAAAGGGGTCATCGCCCAGCGGCTGATACGCCGGCTCTGTGAACAATGCGCCGCCCCGGTGGGGCTGGAGATCCTCCCCGTGGGTGTCATCCCCCCTGCCGGGAGAAGCCTGGACCTGCGCCGAGCGGTGGGATGCAAGGCGTGCGGCGGGAACGGGTACCGCGGACGGCTCGCGATCCAGGAAGTGATGACCGTCGATGAAGGGCTCGCCCGGCTCATCGGCGAAGGGGCGTCACCGCCTGCCGTCGCAAGCGCCGCGCGCCGGTCGGGGATGCGGACCTTGTGGGAGAGCGGCCTCGAACGGATCTGGGACGGGCTGACGACCGCGGAGGAGCTGATCCGGGTGCTCGGCGACCGCTCGGGTGACGAGGGGACGGGCGTCGCCACGACCTCGGCGATGGGCACGATCCCCACCCTCGAGGTCCCCGTCCCCGGCCCCGGCCCGGCCCGGTCCGCCACCGGCGCCAGGATCCTCGTGGCCGACGACGACGAGCAGATGCGGCGCCTGCTCAAGATGGTACTCGAGCGGGAGGGGTACGTCGTCGAGGAGGCACGGGACGGACTCGATGCGCTCGAGCATGTCGAGACCCACCCGCCCGACCTCATCCTCCTCGACGTGGATATGCCCCGGCTCGACGGTTTTGGTGTGCTGGAGGAGCTGCGCGCGCGGGTGCACACCGCTGCGCTCCCGGTGGTGATGCTCACCGGCCGGATCGAGAGCGAGGGGGATGCGCTCGACCTCGGCGCGCAGGACTTCCTGGCCAAGCCGGTGCAGCCGAGCGCGTTGAAGGCGCGGGTGCGGGCGGTGCTCCGAAGGACGCGACTGTAGATGGCCAAGATCCTGGTCGTCGAGGACAGCCCCGACAACATGAAGCTCGTCAGCACGATCCTCCGGCTGAAGGGACACGTGATCCACGAGCTCATGGATGGCGAGGGGATGTTGGCGCTGATCGCGGCCGAGCGGCCCGACCTCGTGCTGATGGACATCCAGCTTCCGGGAAAGGACGGATTTGAACTGCTGGAGGAGATCCGGCGGTCATCGACGCCGATGCTCCGGGTGGTGGCGTTGACCGCGCACGCGATGAGCGGGGACCGGGACCGGGCGCTGGAGGCGGGGTTCGATGGTTACATCACCAAGCCGATCGACGTGCGCGGATTCCCGGTGCAGGTGGAACGGGCATTGAAGGGTGAGATCGTGACGGACTAGCGCTGGGGCGCTGAGCCCTCGACGTGTGGCTCCCCGATCCCGCCTCTCCCCCCAACCCCCTCCCCGCAAATCGGGGAGGGGGAGCCGCACCTCGCCAGTTCGAGCCCCGTTCTCGGTCCACGAGGTCACCCCTCCCCGATTTGCGGGGAGGGGCCGGGGGTGGGGCAGAAACGAAACGGCCCCCCATTCATGGAGGGCCGTTCGCACGAGACCTGATGGCTTAGAAGTGGATGCCGAGCGTGATCGGGATCCAGTTGGTCTTCACGCCGTTGTCGCTGATCGAGAAGTAGCGGGCCTCGGCGAAGAGCTTGAGCGCGCTCATGCCGAAGTTGACGCCACCACCGACGTTGTACCCGAACTTGGAGCTGCTCATACCGCTGTTGGAGCTGTGCACCCAGCTCGGCCCACCGAGGATGTAGGGCGAGATCGGCCCCGGAGCGAAGCCCAACTTTACATCGGCGCTCATCGCCATCGGGTTGAAGGCGTCGGCGCCGCTGACCTTGCTGCTGAAGGTGCTGAACATGCCGTCGGCGCGGATGCTGATCGGCGCGCCAGTGAGGGCGAATTCGGCCGCACCCATGCCGTGGAAGCCTGACTTGAAGAAGTCGGCCAGGTCACCATTCGGGAGGCTGAGCCCGGCGCCGACCGCAAACTTGAGCTGGGCGTTGGCAGGAGTGGCCACGAGGACCAGGCCGAGACCGACTGCGATGAGACCCTTGGCGATGCCCTTCATCACGTACCTCCGGTAGAATAGAGTGGCAATGGTTGGACGCCCCCTGCTTGACCGGGGCACAGTCTGAACTGTGGGGTGTATCAACAAGCTAGGGTAACGCT
>JANLXK010000438.1:0-11036 GCA_031365045.1 Gemmatimonadota bacterium
CGGCGGCCCCGGTTCGCAGACGGTGCTCGACAGCTGGGGGGGGACGCAGTACCTCTGGTTCCTGATGCTCAACCAGAAGGGATACATCGTCGCGAGCGTGGACAACCGCGGCACGGGGATGCGGGGACGCGACTGGAAGAAGATCACCTACGGCCGGATGGGCGTGATCGAGACCCACGACCAGATCGCGGCGGCGCAGGCCATCGGCCGGTGGCCCTTCGTGGACAATAGCCGGATGGCGATCTGGGGGTGGAGCTACGGCGGCTTCATGACCCTCAACGCCCTCTTCCACGGCGGCGTCACCTACCGCGCAGGCATCGCCGTCGCGCCGGTGACGCACTGGAAGTATTACGACAACATCTACACCGAGCGGTACAACGGCCTCCCGCAGACCAACGCCGCGGGGTATGACTCCGGCTCGCCGCTCAGCGCGGTCGATTCGCTCCAGGCGGACCTCCTCCTGGTCCACGGCTCCGGCGACGACAACGTGCACTACCAGAACAGCGAAGCGCTGGTGAACCGCCTGGTGCAGGCCAACAAGCCGTTCCAGATGATGGAATATCCCAACCGGAATCACGGGATCTTCGGCGGCAACACCCGGCTCCACCTCTTCACGCTGCTGACCAAGTACCTCGACGACCACGTGATGAACCCGCGCGGCGCCGCGACGCCTTGAGGGAAAAGATCGAGGAGGCCGGATGCCGGCGCGGATGACGTATGAGGCGATAGTCGAGCTCCTCGGCTACGCGATCGGCCAGGAGCAGATGGTCAAGATCATGACCACCACCGGGACCGAGATCCACGGCTTCCCCACCTCCCTCGACACCCACCTCACCGCCCACGAGGTCTACCTCCTCCCGCCAGGCGACGACGACACCGAGATCGGCGTGAACCTCGAGGCGATCGAGAGCGTCGAACTAATGTGAGAGGTGAGGAGTAAGGAGTGATGGGGGTCGCTGGTATGGCCGAGAGGCACCCCACTCCTCACTCCTCACTCCTCACCCCTTACTATTCAGCATGGTCTCCCTCCTCGACATCATCGGCCCGGTCATGGTCGGGCCCTCGTCCAGTCACACCGCTGGCGCCTGCCGCATCGGCCTCTTCGCCCGCGGGATGCTGGGCGGCACCCCCGACAAGGCCTTGGTCGAACTCCACGGTTCCTTCGCCCGCACCGGCGTGGGGCACGGCACCGACCGCGCCCTCGCCGGTGGCCTCCTCGGCTATCAGCCGGACGACGAGCGCCTCCGCGGTGCGGTGGACGACGCCCTCCAGCAGGGTGTGGCCATCAGCTTCGAGAACACCAAGCTCCGGGGCGAGCACCACCCCAACACCACCCGCCTCACCCTCGAGAAGGGGGCCGCGAAGGTCACCCTGATCGGATCCTCGCTCGGCGCCGGCCGGATCCTCATCACCGAGCTCGACGGCTATCCGGTCGAGATCACCGGGAGTTTCCCGGTCCTCGTGATCGTGGCCAAGGACCAGCCCGGCATCATCGCCTCCATCACGAGTGCGCTCGCCGCGGAGGAGACCAACATCTCCACGATGCGGGTGTCGCGCCGGCAGAAGGGGGGCGACGCCGTCCACATCTATGAACTCGATGCGCCCGCCAGCGCCGCCGCCGTCGACCATGTGCGCGCGCTCCCGGCGGTCAAGCACGTCCGCGCCGTCGACCGGGTGAGCTGATGTCCTACGATTCGATGCAGGAAGCGCTCGAACGCGCCGCCGCCGACGGCATTTCGCTCGGAGAGGCCGCCCTTCGGGCCGAAGTGGAGTCGGGGCTCAAGACGCGGGAGCAGATCGAACATTCGCTCCAGCGCGCCCTCGACGTGATGCGCCACGCCGTGGCGGCCGGTCGGAAGGGGGACCTTTACAGCGTCTCGAAGCTGGTCGGCGGCGACGCATTCAAGCTCGCGAACGCCAAGGGCCCGCTCGGCGGGACCCTCTTCACCGAAGTACTTGCGAACGCACTCGCGGTGCAGGAGGTCAACGCCGCGATGGGTGTCATCGTCGCGGCCCCCACCGCCGGTGGTGCCGGCGTGCTCCCCGGCGTCCTCCTCGGCCTTGCGACCTCCAACAAGCTCGACGACAAGACCCTTATCCGTGGGCTCGCGGCCGCAGGACTCGTCGGCGCGGTTTGCGCGGTGCGTGCATCCCTCTCCGGCGCCGAAGGTGGCTGCCAGGCGGAGACCGGCGCCGCGGCCGCGATGGCGGCTGCCGCCGGCGTTGAAGTGCTGGGTGGCAGCGCCGAGGTCGCGGCCCACGCCGTGGCGCTGACGATGCAGGGCACACTCGGCCTGGTCTGCGATCCCCTCGGCGGGTTCGTGGAAGTGCCCTGTGTCTACAGGAACGCGACCGGCGGGGCGATGGCGCTCGCCGGGATCGAGATGGCGCTGGCCGGGGTCAAGTTCCCGATCCCGGTCGATGAGGTGATCGACACGATGGGGGAGATCGGTCGGACGATGGATATCCGTTATCGTGAGACCGCCGGCGGCGGGCTCGCCGCGACGCCCACCGGCCGGAAACTGGCGAAGTCCAGGCTCGTCGAGCTCAAAGGCTCCAAGAAGAGCTGATCAGGCGCTCTATCCCACTGCGGGACAACGCCTTAGCTTGTTCGGTGTGGCCACTGTTTCGGCATGAAACAAACTGAAACGTTCCCCCGTAGGAGCCCCCATGCCTGACACAAGCATGATGGGAAGCCGTCCCGACCGCTCGACCAAGTGGTTCGTTCTCGGCACGGCGGCCTCCCTCGGTGGACTCGTGATCTTTCTTGCCGGTCTGGCGAGCGAGATGCGGATGGTCGGCCCCAGCGGCGCGATGATGATCGGGAGCCTCGGTCTCCTCGCCACGGCGGCCTTCTCGGCCGTGGTCCTGGGGCCGATCGGCCGTGCGGTGGGGAAGCGACTCCTGGAGGGGGACGCGGCGTTCGATCCGATGGCCGACGGGGAATTGGAGGACCTCAAGCTCCAGGTCGAGGACCTGCGGAACTCGCTCGCGGACACCCAGGAGCGGCTCGACTTTACCGAGCGGATGCTCGCCGGCGGCAAGGAACGGGCGACCGAGGAGCTGCACTGAGATGATCGGCGAACTCACCGGCCTCGTCGCCGTCCTCGCGATCTTCGGCGTCCCCTCCCTCTGGTTGCTGGGGAAGTCGCCCATCGGCGCTGCGCTGATCCACCGGATCTCCCACGGCGCCGGCTCGCCCGAGCTCCTCGCCGAGGTCAACGAATTGCGGGCCCGCCTCGCTGAGGTCGAAGAACGGCTCGATTTCTCGGAACGGGCGCTGACGAGCGGCGATGTCCCACGCACCACGCACGACGCACCACGGACCTGACGAATGGAAGACATCCTCGCCATCATCCTGATCTTCGGCGGCGGCACCGCCATCGCGATCGCGTTCAGCCCGATCGGGAAGGCGATCGCCGAACGGATCCGGGGGCACGGCGCGCTGGCCGAGACCGATCCGGCGCTGCTCGCCGAGATGGACGAGATGCGCTCGCAGCTGTCAGAATTGCAGGAGCGGGTGGACTTCACCGAACGATTGCTGGCCAAGGACCGCGAGGCGCGGCCCCTCGGTCCCGGAGGCGGATGATGCTGATGATGGACGGCGGGCATCGGCGGCGCCGGGGACAGGGATTCAATCCCCTCCTCGCGATGGGGCTGGGCTTCACCTTTGTCCTGATCCTCGGCCTGGGAAAGGCGTCGGGGACCCTCGGCGCCGCCTCAATCCCGATCTGGCTCGCGGCCATCGCGGCGGCAGCCTACGTCCTGCGCGGCCCGCTCGGCGAAGCGATCCTGCGGGCGGTGGCCAACAGTGATCGGGATCCCGAGGCGCCGGCGGCCGACCCGGGAGTGCTGCAGGAGCTCGATGATCTCCGCACCCAGGTGGCCGAGCTCCAGGAGCGGGTCGACTTCACGGAGCGGCTCCTGGCCCGTGAGCGGGAGATGCGGCCCCTCGGGAGCGGGGAGCGGGCATGACCAGCAAGGAAGAACAATTCACCTATCGACTGGTCTTCGGGGCGCTCTTCGTCGTGGTCCCGATCGCGATCGCGCTGATCGTCGCCTCCGCCAAGCTGGGCGCCGCTTCGATCCCGATCTGGATGGCGGTCGCCGGGTGCGTCTGGCTCATCAGCAAGGGCGCCATCGGCGACGCCATCGCCGCCCGCCTGCGCGGGGACGTGGGTGCCGCCGAGCTGCAGGGCGAGGCTCTGGCCGAGCTCGACGAACTCCGGGCCCGGGTGGCCGAGCTCGAGGAGCGGCAGGACTTCAGCGAGCGGCTCCTGGCCCAGAAGGGCGAGCCTGTGCGGCTCGAGGCGCCCCACTCATGATCAGCTGGCGCCGGATCTTTGGGGTGGACCTGGTCGAGATGACGATCTGGGCCGCCGCGTCCTTCCTCACGACACTCATGGTGGTGGAGTACTATCACGACCGGATGCCGGGATTCGTGGCCGCGCTGCTTCTCCTCCTCGCCTTCGGCGCTCGGCGACATGCCGTCCTGAAGGTCCTCCCTCCCGAGGGCGAGACGAGCGGTTCGTGGCGGATGTCCGACGTGGATGCCCGTCTGGCGGAACTGGAGGCGATGCAGACCCGCGTCGCCGAACTCGAGGAACGGGTCGATTTCGCCGAGCGGCTCCTGGCGCGGCAGGTCGAGTCCCCCAAGATCGAGGCGCCGCAATGATGACCTGGTGGAAGCGGGCCTTCGGGCTCCATCCGGTGGACTTCGTCGCCCATTTCCTGATCGGCGGCTTTGCCGTCGCCGCGCTGGCCGATGCGTCGCCCAACGATGCGGTCTCCCTCCTCGGCGTCGCCGTGATGTTCGGGGCCTACGCCTGGCGGCGACACCGGGCGGTCGCCGCCCTCCCGGCCGACGGGATGACGAGTGGAGAGGTGCGACTCGCCGACCTCGACGCGCAGGGAGAAGAGCTGCACGAATTGCGGGCCCGGATGGCGGAACTCGAGGAGCGGCTGGACTTCACCGAGCGGCTCCTGGCCCAACAGCGCGAACCCGCGCAGATCGAGAAGGCCTGATGGATCCCGGGACTCTGGACGCCATCCAAGGCTTCGCCGCGATCTCGGCCATCCTGTTCTCGCTGGCCGTCGGCGTCACCGGGTTGCGCTGGGTGTGGAGGCGCATGGAGCGTTCCCCCGGCGTCGGGAACGAAGAGCTTGAGCACCTCCGGGCCGGCCTGACGCGACTGGACGAGAGTGAGCGGCGAGTGGCGGAACTCGAAGAGCGGGTCGACTTCGCCGAGCGGCTGCTGGCGCAGCAGCAGCCCCCTGAACGGTTGCCGAGGGGCTGATGCACGATCCGTTCGAGGTGGTCGGGGTCTTCTTCGCCATAGGCCTTTCCGGTCTGACGCTCTACGCCACGTGGATCGGTGTCCGGTGGGCCCACCGGAGGCTCGAGCCGGCCAAACTCCCGGAAGGGCAGGAGCTCGACCAGATCCAGGATCGGCTGGCGCGGCTCGAGGAATGTGAGATCCGACTGGCGGAGGTCGAGGAGCGGCTCGATTTTACCGAGCGGATGCTGGCGCAGGCCAAGCCGGAAGGGGCGCTGCCCCCAGGGAGGTCCTGATGGGTGACGGCGCGGGGGCGTTCGCGTTCTGGTTGATGGTGGGCGCGGGGCAGGTGGCCTTCTGGGTGGCGATGGGACCGGTCATCAAGGCGCTGGCGGAACGAATGCGGGGGAGGGGCGCGATCCCCGCCGACCTGGAGGAGCGTCTCACCGTCCTCGAATCCCGCTCCCCCGTGACGGGAGAGACCGACGCGGTGTATCATCGGATCGTGGAATTGGAGGAGCGCTTGGAGTTCACCGAGCGGATGTTGGCCCAGACGAGGACGGAGGGGCTGCTGCCCCGGGGAGAGGGACGCTGATGCTGATGCAGATCCCGGTCCCACCCACTCCACCCCCTGGTCCGGAGGCGGTGATCGTGGGGGTCGGAGGTGGAGCCCCCGAGTACGCGGTTATCGCGGCGACGATGATCGTAGGGTTCATCGTCCTGGGCATCGTGCTCTACCCGCTGTTCCGGGCGTTCGCTCGGCGGCTGGAAGGGCGGGTCTCTGGTGGGACCGACCCGATGCTGCTGGACCGGATCGCCGAGCTGGAGCACCGCCTGGCCGAGGCGGAGGAACGGATCGACTTCAACGAGCGGATGCTCGCGCAGCGGGAGCCTCTGTCCCTGCCGCGCGAGAAGGCCGACTGAGGAGGGACTTGTGATCGCCGTCGATGACCTGCAGGGCTGGATCGACCGCCTGGGCGGCGGAACGCTCGAGGTGGAGCATCCCGCGGAGTCGCTCTGGGTGGTGCACACGCAGGAGGGGGCCTCGATGGTGGTGAGCCTCCAGCCTCCGGTGGCGATCCTCCGCATCCGGGTGATGCAGACGCCGAAGGACGCCAAGCGGCGCGCCGAGCTGTTCGAGCGCCTGCTGCAGTTGAACGCGACCGACCTGCTGCACGGCGCGTATGGTCTGGAGGAGGACCACGTGGTCCTCTCCGACACCCTCGCCCTCGAGGGGCTCGAATACCGGGCGCTCGAGGCCAGCTTCGACGCGATGACGCTCGCGCTCGCCACGCACTCCGGCGCTCTCGCGCCCTATCGGGAGAAGTAACATGGGGATCTTCGATCGCCTGTCGACCATGCTCCGGTCGAACATCAATGACCTCATCTCCCGGGCCGAGAATCCCGAGAAGATGCTGAACCAGCTCATCGACGACATGCGGGGCAACCTGGCCAAGGCCAAGCAGGAAGTGGCCGGGGCCATCGCCGATGAAAAGAAGCTCCAGGCCGACGCCGAAGCGATGCGCAAGCAGGCGGAGGACTGGGAGCGCCGCGCGATGATCGCCGTCCAGGAAGGACGGGACGACCTCGCCAAGCAGGCGCTGATGCGCTACAACGAGGCGCTGCAGGGGGCCCAGCAGCTCCAGGAGACCTGGGTCAAGCACAAGGCCGACACGGAGAGCCTCAAGCACTCGCTCCGCACCCTCAACGACAAGATCGAGGAGGCGAAGCGGAAGAAGAACATCCTCATCGCCCGCGCGCGCCGCGCCGAGGCCCAGCAGCGCATCCAGGAGACGATGTCGGGGATGGGGGACAAGTCCGCGTTCGAAGGGTTCGAGCGGATGACCGAGAAGATCGAGAACCAGGAGCGGAAGGCCATCGCTGCCGCCGAGCTCCAGGAGGAGTTCCAGGGCGACGCCCTCGCCAAGCAGTTCGAGGCGCTCGAGTACAAGGGGAGCTCCGAGCAGCAGCTCCTTGCCCTCAAGCAGCGGATGGGCCTCCTTGGCGCCGGCCAGAAGCCGGAGACCAAGGCCCTCGGCAAGGGGGGCGAGACCATCCACGACGCCGAGCTGGTGGAAGGCGAGGGGGACGGGTCGACGCACGGCTGAACGGCAGTAAGGAGTGAGGAGTGAGGAGTGAGGGGGTCCTTGCACGGGCCCCCTCACTCTTTCTTCCTCTCCTCGGCACCGCGATATTCATCCCAGTCAACTCCTCACTCCTCATTCCTTACTCCTTACTCCTCACTCCTCACTTCTCACTTCATGTCAGCTCCTCGCTTCCTCATCCTCGCCGACGGCGACTTCACGCCGATGACGTCGAAGACCGCCAACGCGGTGATCCGCTACCGCCCCGAACGAGTGGTCGGCGTGCTCGACCGGCAGCAGGCGGGCCGGACGGTCCAGGACGTCCTCGGCTTCGGCGGTGCCACGCCCGTGCTCGCGTCGATGCAGGAGGGGCTGGCCCGTGGGTTCGACGTCCTCCTCATCGGGATCGCGCCGCAGGGGGGGCGGCTCCCGGAGGATTGGCGCGCCTGGATCCTCGAAGCGATCGAAGCGGGGAAGGAAGTGTGGAGCGGGCTGCACACTTTCCTCAACGACGACCCCGCCTTCGCCGCCGCGGCGAAGCAGCGGGGAGTAAAGCTCCTCGACATCCGGAAGCCGCCCAAGGGCCTCCCGGTCTCCACCGGCCGGGCCAAGGACGTCGCCCCCTTCGTCATCCTCACCGTCGGCACCGACTGCAATGTCGGCAAGATGACGGCGCAGCTGCAGCTGGTGGACCAGCTCAACGCGCGCGGGGTGCGGACCCGTTTCGTCCCCACCGGGCAGACCGGGATCATGATCGAGGGATGGGGGATCGGTGTGGACGCGGTGGTGGCCGACTTCATCGGTGGCGCAGCGGAGCAGCTGGTGCTGGAGGGCGCGAAGAACGCCGACATCGTGCTGGTGGAGGGGCAGGGGAGCATCAATCACCCCGGCTACTCCGGAGTGACGCTCGGCCTCCTGCACGGCAGCTGCCCCGACGCCCTCCTCCTCTGCCACCAGTCGAGCCGCAAATTCATCGGCGACTATCGCGAGGCGAGCTGGGTCACGATCCCGCCGCTCAGCACCTACGTGCGGTGGTACGAAGAGATCGGCGGGATGGTCCATCCGACGAAGACCATCGGCATCTGCCTCAACACTTATGACCTCGACGACGCGGCGGCCAAGCAAGCCTGCGCCGACGCCGAGCAGGAGACCGGGATCCCGGCGACCGACCCGGTGCGCTTCGATCCCGACAAGCTGGTGGACGCGATCCTGGCCGCGCGCGACAAGTACCTGGCCGCTAGGAAAGCGTAAGGGGTGAGGGGTAAGGGGTAATGGGGGATCTCCTGACGGACCCCTCCTGAACGAAGTGAAGGACCTGCTCACCTTCGAGTAGGTCTTCGCTGCGCTCAGGAAGGTTCCAGCCCCCCCTCACCCCTGACCCCTTACCCCTCACGCGGTTGTTTTCTTCGCTCCTGGCGCGCCACGGTCGGCGCCCAGTGGGCCGGCTTCGGCGCGTCGGGCAGCCCCAGGTGGCGGCGCGCCACGCTGAGCGCCTCGTCGATATGGCCCACGATGTTGTCGTCCCCCAGCCGCTCGAGCAGCTCGGTGCGGGCGAGGGCGGCCATCGGCTGGGCGTGCACGTCCGACAGGATCACCCGCGTCCCTTCGGCGCTGGTCTTCTCGATCACTTCGCGGAGGGCGTGGAGTCCCGTGGCGTCGATCGCCGGCACGCTCCGGAGCCGGATGATCAGGACTTTGGGGCGATGGCTCACCGCGGCGAGGGTGTCGCGGAACTTGCTCGCGGCGCCGAAGAAGAAGGGGCCGTTCACTTCGTAGACCTCGACGCCGGGCGGTACCTGGCGCGTCGCGAGGGCGTTCGGGTCACCCGTCTCCTCCTCGTCGTCACCCGTCCACGCGGTCACGTGGGTGACGTCGGCCATCCGGCGCATGAAGAGGAACGCTGCCAGGATGACGCCGGCCTGCACCGCCACCGTCAGGTCGATCAGCACCGTGAGGAGGAAGGTCAGGGCCATCACGACCGCGTCGCTCCGCGGGCCGCGGAGTTCCCGCCGCACCACGTGCCACTCCCCCATGTGCCAGCAGACGACGGTCAGGATCCCGCCGAGGGTCGCCATCGGGATGAGCGCCGCCCACTTGCCTGCGAGGAGGGCAATGAGCATCAGGGTGAGCGCGTGGACGATCCCGGCGACCGGGGTGCGTCCGCCGTTCTTCACGTTCGTGGCGGTCCGCGCGATGGCGCCGGTGGCCGGCATGCCGCCGAAGAAAGGAACGGCGATGTTGGCCACCCCCTGCGCGATCAATTCCTGGTCCGAGCGATGCCGGGTCCCGATCATCCCGTCGGCCACGACGGCGGAGAGGAGCGACTCGATCGCCGCCAGCAGGGCGATGGTGATGGCCGAGGGAAAGAGGCCGGGGATATCCGCCCACACGAGGTGCGGGATCGACGGCATCGGGAGCCCGTGCACCACCCCGAACCGGGAGCCGATCGTCTCGACGTGCAATCCGAGGAGGGGGACCAGCGCCGTGGTCGCGATCAGGGCCACGAAGGGGCCGGGGATCCGGGAGGGGACCTTCTGCCAGATCAGGATGAGGCCGATGGTCGCCACCGCAAGGAGGACCGCGGAGGTGTTGATCGATCCGGCGTGCCGGGCATAGGCGCTCACCTTGCCGATGAAATCGGCCGGCAGGTTCCCGGTGGTGAGTCCCAGCAGGTCGCGGACCTGGCTGGTGAAGATGATCACCGCGATCCCGGCCGTGAAACCGATGGTGACCGGATAGGGGATGAACTTGATGACCGCGCCGAGCCGGGCGTACCCCATCGCGACGAGGATCACGCCGGCCATCATCGTGGCAAGGAGGAGCCCGTCGATGCCGTGCTGCTGGACGATGCCGTAGACGATGACGACGAACGCCCCGGTCGGCCCGCCGATCTGCACGCGCGAGCCACCCAGAGCGGAGATGATGAAGCCCGCCACCACCGCGGTCGCGAGCCCCCGGTCGGGGGTCACCCCGCTCGCGATCGCGAAGGCGATGGCGAGCGGTAGGGCCACGATCCCGACGATGATCCCGGCCTGGAGGTCGGCGAGGAACTGGGCCCTGGTGTACCCCTCCTCGAGGATCGAGAGGAGCTTGGGCCGACGCAGCGAGGTCGAGGTGCGCGCCGGCCGATGGTCAGTCATCGTTGGGCGTGCTGGCCGGGAAGACGAACCCCGGGCGGACCTCCTCGTGCCGGATCTTGCCGCCGAGGAGCGCCGTCTTGGCCGTGGCGGCGAACCCGACCGTGAGGAGGACGAGGGTGATCCCGGTCTCGAGCCGGGCCTGCTTGTCGCCCCGCATCCGGAACAGGGTCACCGCGGCCGCCACCCCGGCCACCGCCAGCATGACCCAAGCCCAGTCGGCGGCCTCCTCGTGCTCCTCGAACAGCTCCTTGTTGAACCAGGGAAGATCTTCGACCTGGTGCTCGGCGCCCTCACCGCTCTGTTTGGCCACGAACCCGCCGATCCCGCAGATGATGGTCAGGATGAGCCCGGCCCGGGTGAGGTCACGGGACCGCGCCACCAAGGCCCACGCCAGCACGACCATCGCGATCGCCCCCGCGAAGAGCGGAAAGTGATTGATGATAAGGTGCAGATGGGTGGCGGTCGGCACACGACGCTCCTAGTGGTAGGTCCTGTGAGCAAAGAGCCAAGAGTAAAGAGCCAAGAGTAAAGAGCCA
>JANLXK010000470.1:0-1244 GCA_031365045.1 Gemmatimonadota bacterium
CTTGGTGGCGCGCGGCACTGCCCTCGGGGGTGGGGTGGAGGGGCGTCCCGGGATCGTCCACCGTCTCGACCGCGACACCTCCGGCCTCATCGTGGTGGCCAAGAACGACCTGGCCCACCGCCGGTTGGGCGCCGCCCTCGCGGCGCGGAAGGTCAGTCGCCGCTACGCTGCCCTGGTCTGGGGCCATATCGACGAGGACCCGACCATCATCGAGGCGCCGATCGACCGGCATCCCAAGGATCGCACCCGGATGGCGATCGTCGAGGGGGGTCGGGCGGCCCGGACCGACGTGCATGTCGTGGCGCGCTTCGGGGTCTGCGACCTGGTCCGCTGCGTCCTCCACTCGGGGCGGACCCACCAGATCCGGGTCCATCTCGCCCACATCGGCCATCCGGTGGTCGGCGACCCGGTCTACGGGGCGGGGGGGAGCCGGCGGATCGGCGGGGCCTCCCGACTGGACGCCGAGGCGCTTGAACGGGCCACGAAACGGCAGGCGCTGCACGCCGCCGAGCTCGCGTTCCGCCATCCCATCAGCGGGGAGCCCCTCCGGTTCCGGAGCGAGTGGCCGGCGGACCTCCGGGAGGCCCTCCGGCTGGCCTCCGGTGAGGGGCCGGAAGTTGCTGACCGACAAGGGCTTGGGTATCTTGGTTTCTTCAAAGACAATGGCTGATACCGCTCCCCTCCGACTCCTGGTCTTTCTGGTCGGCGACCTAACCTGCGCGGTGCCGGTCGAGACCGCCAAGGAGATCGTCCCGTTCGAACGTGGCACCCGTATCCCGGGGGCCGGCGACGCGGTGGAAGGGTTGGCGAACGTGCGGGGCAGGCTGCTCACGGTGGTCGACGGGTCGCGCCTGCTCGGGCGGCCGTCGCGGGTGACGGACCGGAGCGTGCTGGTGCTCGAGATGGATGGAAAATCGGTGGGGCTCGCGGTCGACAAGGTGCTCGACCTGACGACGATCCCCGCCAGTGCCCTCGAAGGACGCGAGGGTCTGCCGGGCCTCGATCCGCGCGTGGTGCGGGCGGTGGGCCGGCGTGAGGACGGTCTCTTCGTAGTGCTCGACACCGATGCGCTGCTGGCGCCGGTGCTCGGGGCATGATCCCCCAAGGACATCACCCAGTAGCGATCGGTCGGGAGGGTACTCCGTGAGCCACACCGTGCTCGTGTGCGACGACGCCATCTTCATGCGAACGATGATCTCCGACATCCTGCAACAGGCGGGATTCGAGGTCGTCGGCGAGGCCGA
>JANLXK010000492.1:0-12912 GCA_031365045.1 Gemmatimonadota bacterium
GCCCTCAAGCCGGAGACGTTCAAGCGGGAGTACAGCACTGTCTTCGACGGAGACGACGCCTGGAAGCACCTCGAGGTCCCCACCGGCAGCCGCTACGCCTGGGACAGCAACAGCACCTACATCCAGGAACCCCCCTTCTTCCAGGGGCTCCCCCCCAAGCCGGGGACCTTGAGCGATATAACCGGCGCCCGCGTCCTCGCGGTCCTCGGCGATTCGGTCACGACCGACCACATCTCCCCCGCTGGCGCCATCTCCAAGAACGGCCCCGCCGCCAAGTACCTCAGGGAGAACGGCGTCGAACAGCCCGACTGGAACACCTTCGGCGCCCGCCGCGGCAATCATCAGGTGATGATGCGTGGCACCTTCGGCAACGTGCGCATCAAGAACGCCCTCACGCCCGACAAGGAGGGGAACTGGACCCTTCATTTCCCCACCGGCGAGGTGATCTCCATCTACGACGCGGCGATGCGATACATCGCTTCCGGCACGCCCCTCGTGATCCTGACGGGAAAAGAGTATGGCACCGGCTCCTCCCGTGACTGGGCGGCCAAGGGGACCAACCTCCTCGGCGTGAAGGCGGTCATCGCCGAGAGCTACGAGCGGATCCACCGGAGCAACCTGGTCGGGATGGGCGTCCTGCCGCTGGCCTACGAGCCGGGGACCACCCGCGACACCCTCGGCCTCACCGGCCGCGAGACCATCTCCATCACCGGCATCGCCAAGGGGCTCGCACCCGGCGGGCGCGTGAGCGTCGAGGCCAGGGCCGAGGATGGGAAGGTGACGAAGTTCCAAGCGGTGGTACGGCTCAACAGCGCCGTGGAGCTCGAGTACCTCCAGCACGGCGGGATCCTGCAGCGCGTCCTCCGCAGCTTCGCTGCGAAGGACGCGCGGTAGGACCGCCCGCCCTCGGGCGGTCTGCTGCGCCAGTTCGCCGCGAAATAGGCGGACAACTAGACGGATAGACAGCAAGACTGAAGGGGCTCCCGGTATAGGAAGCCCCTTCTTCATTGCTGTCATCCCGAGCAGAGCGAGGGATCTTGCCCGCACCTCATCGAAACCAGTCGGCCGCGAGGTCGTGCAATCAGGACTGACGCTGCAAGAACGATGGGATGAAGACGCATCCCGAAAGGTTGCGCTGACCAAACGATCCAGCAAGCCGAGGGGCGGCCGCCCCGGCCGCCCGTTCGGACAAGCAGAGATCGCTGTTCGGGCGCACGAGGCGCGCGCCCCTCGGCGGGCTCAGTAGAATCTTCGCCGCTCCGCGGGACAACGAAAAGGGCCTCCGTCTCCGGAAGCCCCTCATCACTCGTCGTCTCCCCCTCTTCCGCAAGGGAGAGGGGGATGGGGGGTGAGGTCTACGCCACCAGATCCCGCAGCCGATCCCCGATCTCACCTTCACGGAGGCGGGTCAGGGCGCGGTCGCGGAGCTGACGGATCCGCTCCCGAGTCACACCCATCATCTTGCCGATCTCCTCGAGCGTCCGCGCCTGGCCGTCATCCAGCCCGAAGTAGAGCCGGAGGACCTTGGCGTCGCGCGGTGGCAGCGTCGAGAGGGCCGACTCGATCCCCTCGGTCTGGCTGTTGGCCAGGGCCGAGGAGTCGGTCGCTTCCTGGTCGGCCACGAACCGCTCGATCCGCTCGCCACCCTCACCCTCGCGGGTGGGCTGGTCGAGGCGGACCGCCTCGGTGTTGAGCGCCGAGAGGCTCCGCACCGCCTCGACCGTGAGGCCGGTGGCGCGGGCGAGCTCTTCGGTGGTCGGCATCCGGCTCAGGCGCTCCTTGAGGAGCGTCGTGGTCCGGCCGAGACGAGAAAGGTCGGCCGTCCGGTTGAGTGGCACCCGGACCGGTCGGCCATGGCGGGCGATCGCCGCCTGCACCGCCTGGCGGATCCACCACACCGCGTACGAGATGAACTTGACGCCGCGATCCGGGTCGAACTTCCGGGCCGCGGTCATCAGGCCGAGGTTCCCTTCGCCGATCAGGTCGACGAGCGGGACGCCTCGATTCTGGAACTTCTTGGCCACCGACACGACGAACCGGACGTTGTGACGGGCGAGGCGCTCCTGCGCCTTCACGTCACCCCGGAACGCCTTGCGGGCGAGCTCGAGCTCCTCGTCGCGCGTCAGCAGTGCGACTCGGCTGATCTCGTCGAGATAGAGGTCCAGGGACTCCCGGCCCTCGTCGACCGCCTTCGCGATCTGCGCCGGACGAAGGGCGCGCCGCTTGGTGCGGGTCTTAGTTGCCACGATTCCTCCTTCACCGCGTTTCCAGTGAGCATCACAGCGTGGGTTCGCCGGAGGGCCCGTTTGGAAAACAGTCGCGCAATATAACGTCTAAACCTTGAAAATTCAACGGGTTAGCTTATGTGAGATCTGATAGCAGGTGCAAGATCAAGCAGGACTTCACCTTATCTACGCATACCCTACGCCAAAGTTCACGAGTCATTTCGACACACCTCATACTATAGTACTACTACCATCGGGGGACGCGCGAGGGTCCGAAGGACGCACCTGGCCATACCCTGTAGACGCTCGCCGGTTCCCGAGTGCTAGCCCACAGCCGACAGCCCACAGCCAACAGCAGATCAGTTGACGCTTGATTCAAGGGGAGCGCCGAGGTGAGCGCTGCCTCACGACTTGGCGGAGAGAGGGGGCTGCGAAAGCGCGAAACAGCGAAAGCGCGCATCGACCAGGGATGCCCGCGTCCCGACACCACAAAGTCATGATCTTGGTGGGTGCGCGGTGCCGGCACCCCTGCAGGGAGAAGTGCTTTCGCCCTTTCGCGGTTTCGCAGCCACCTGCCAAATGCGCTCGGATCGGCTTCCTCCCAGAGCCGAAAGCCAAGGAGCTCACCGCCAAGGCGAATGAGCTCCGTAGAATGCTGGCGGTGGCCTGTCGCCTGTCGGCTAGTTCGGCCGCCGACCCCCTGGGGGGCCCATCATGCCGGGCATCTCCTGCGGAGTGCCGGTGAGCTTGGTGGTGGCTCCGGTCCCCGACGCGGCCAGCTGGACCGTATGTCCTTCGGCTACCGCTTTCACCATCCCGAACGGGATCGAGGGGGTGACCCACACGTCGGCATTGTGCTCGGCGTCCCGGTAGTGCGTGGTCTGGAAGGTCCCGGCGGGCACCGTGATGCTCTCGCGGCCCACGAGGGTCATCCGGGCGCAGGACTCGCTCGACATCTGGGAGGCGTTCGGCATCCGGCTCCGCATCATGCCGAGCATCTGCTCGCTCATCTTCATCGGCGGATCCTCGCCCATCTGCATCACGACCTCCTTCACCTCGGCCATCTCGTACGGATAGCTGGGTACCACCATCTGCATCACCATCGGTCCGCCACGGCCCCGACGGCCGGCGGCACGGGTCATCGACAGCTCCATCCGCTCGCCCAAGGTCTCGTGCCCCAGGTAGGCGATACGCATCGTGCCGCTGTCGGTCTGGTATTCGGCCCAACCCCCGGCGGCAGGAAGCTTGGCCCCCTTGGCGGCACAGCTGTTCCCTTGCGCGGCGGCGGACGTGGCGAGGACCGCGGCGGCGGTCAGCGAAAGGAAGAGGGTTCGACGCATGGCAGGCTCCGGAATGAGGTCAGAGGGATTTGATCTCGGTCACGAGCCTGGACAGCGACGCCTTGGCGTCGCCGAACAGCATCGCGGTCCTGGGATCGTAGAAAAGTTCGTTCTCGATGCCGGCGAACCCCGGATTCATCGAGCGCTTCAAGACGATTACGCTCTTGGCCTGGTCGGCGTTGAGGATCGGCATCCCGTAGATGGGGCTCGACTTGTCGTTCCGTGCCGCCGGATTGACGACGTCGTTGGCCCCGATGACGATGGCCACGTCGGTCTGGGCGAACTGGTCGTTGATCTCCTCCATGTCATACAACCGGTCGTACGGGATGTTCGCCTCGGCCAGCAGCACGTTCATGTGCCCCGGCATCCGTCCGGCGACAGGGTGGATGGCGTACTTCACCTCGCCTCCTCGCTTCTCGACCAGGTCGGCCAGTTCGCGGACGATATGCTGTGCCTGCGACACCGCCAGCCCGTATCCCGGCACGATGATCACCGACGACGCATACCCGATCTGCATCGCGGCGTCTTCGGGCGAGATCGATCGCACCGTGAGGCCGACGGACGAACGCGCCGCCCCGGCCGCGACCGGTGAGCCGAACGCGCCGAACAGGATGTTGCCGAAGCTCCGGTTCATCGCTTTCGACATCAGGATCGACAGGAGGAACCCCGACGCCCCGTCGAGCGCGCCGGCGATGATGAGCACGTTGTTGTGGATCGCGAAGCCGGTGGCCGCGCTCGCCAGGCCGGCATACGAATTGAGCAACGAGATGACCACCGGCATGTCGGCGCCCCCGATCGGGAGCACCATGAAGATGCCGCTCAGGAAGGCGAGTCCTGCCATGACGTAGAACACCATCGACGCTTCGGGATGCACCACGAGATAGCCGAGGAGCCCGACCGTGGTGAAGAAGAGCGTGATGTTCACCGTGTTCTGGCCGGGATACGTCACCGGTCGGCCTGGCAGGATCTCCTGCAGCTTGCCGAATGCCATGAAGCTGCCGGTGACCGTCAGCGACCCGAACAGCACCTCGAACCCCAGCGCCGCCATCGTGCCGCGGGGCACCGCACCGGCGTGCGAAAGGTTCCAGTATTCCGCGACGCCGACCAGCGTGGCCGCCAGGGCCCCGAAGAGGTGGGAGATCGCGATCCGTTGGGGCATCGCGGTCATCGGCACGAACATCCCCAGCGGGTAGCCGATCACCGTGCCGAGGACGAGCCCGGCGAGGATCCAGTCGTAGCGGACGATGTCCTGGTGCACCAGGGTCCCGACGATCGCCACGAGCATGCCGAGCGCAGCGAAGTTCATCCCGCGGCGGGCTTCGTCGGCCTTGGTGAGGCTCCGGAGGCCGAAGATGAACAGGACGCTGGCGACGAGGTACGCCGCTTCGATGAAGATCTCGCGCACCATTACCTGGCCCCTCCCGTCTTGGGGCCCTTGTCGCGATGGAACATCTTGAGCATCCGGTCGGTGATCAGGAACCCGCCAACGACGTTGATGGTGGCGGAGGTCACCGCCACGAAGCCGAGCACGTTGCTCATGGTGCCGTGGTCCGACCCGGCCAGCACCAGCGATCCGACCAGCGAGATCCCCGAGATGGCGTTGGTGGCCGACATCAGCGGCGTGTGCAGCAGCGGCGGCACTCGGGTGATGACCTGGTAGCCCACGAAGGCGGCCAGGACGAAGACGTAAAGCTGGATGACGGCGATGGCGTCCATCAGGTCCCCCGCTGCCGGACCTGACCGCCGTGCGTCACGCACATCGGTCCGGCGATCTCGTCCGAGAGGTCGGGGGCGAAGGCCCCCTCCTTGAGGAACCGCAGCACGAAGGCGCTGACGTTCCGGCTGAACATCTGACTGGCATGGAGCGGCAGGGTCGCGGAAAGGTTCACCGGCCCGAGGATGCGGACGCCGTGGATGGTGATCGTCTCCCCCGCCTTGGTGAGCTCACAGTTCCCGCCGCTCTCCGCCGCCAGGTCGACGATCACCGACCCCGGTCTCATCGAGGCGACCATCGCCTCGGTGATGAGCCTCGGCGCGGGGCGCCCCGGCACCTGCGCGGTGGTGAGGACCAGGTCCTGTGTGGCGATGTGGCCGGCGAGGAGGGTTTCGACCTGCCGCGCCTGTTCCGCCGCGAGCTCCTTGGCATAGCCGCCGCTCCCTTCCGCCGACGGGAGGTCACCGCCGATCGGCGTGGCGCCGAGGGAGGCGATCTGTTCGCGTGCGGCGGCGCGCACGTCGAAGGCGGAGACGACGCCGCCGAGCCGACGCGCCGTCGCGATGGCCTGCAACCCGGCGACGCCGGCGCCGATGACGAAGACCTTGGCCGGCGCGAGGGTCCCCGCGGCGGTGGTGAGCATCGGAAGGATGCGGGGAAGTTCGGCCGCGCCGAGGAGGACCCCCTTGTACCCCGCGAGGGTCGCCTGGGAGGAGAGGGTGTCCATCGCCTGGGCGAGCGTGGTGCGCGGGACCAGCTCCAACGCGAATGCCGTAACGCGCTTTCCCGCGATGGCGCTCTGGTCGCCGGTCGCGGGATTAAGATAGCAGAGGAGATAGCCACCCGACTTGAGCCCGGCGATCTCCGCCGGGGTCGGGCGCTGGACCTTCAGGACGAGGTCGGCTCCCCACGCCTCGGCATCAGAGCCCAGATGCGCACCTGCCGCCTCATACGCGGCGTCCAGGAGACCCGCGGCGACCCCCGCCCCCCGTTCGATCACGACCTCGGCGCCGGCCTTCGTCAGCCGTCCGATCGTTTCAGGAACGAGGGCCACACGCCGCTCGCCCGCGATACTCTCCCGGGGTACTCCAATGCGCATCAAGGACCGGTCGGTTGATAGTGGAAGGGTGCTAGTGGAAATCTACCGCCCGCAGGAAGTCGGGCAACCGGCGGCGTCTCTAAGGCCGACATCACGTTGAGGAGTTCCGCAATCCGGACTGCGCGAGGGAACCCCGGAACCCCTGAGGCGGTCGATCCACTCTGACGCACCACTGCCTCAAGAATCTCCGGGGTTCTGGGGTTCCCTAGCCCGCCTTCCTGTTCTAGAAGCTGAGGCCTCCCGGGAGCCGGATCGCGGCGAGGCGGTCCTGCAGCACCTTCTTTTGGGCGTCGATCTGGGCCTGCGCGCTCTTCACGCGCTCGTCCACCTGAGCCTGCAGTTCTGCCACCCGCGCCTTGGCCGCCGCGATGCGCGGGGCCGCCTCGGCGTCGACCTGGGCGCGAAGCTTCGCTTCGGCCTTGGCGGCCTCCTCCCCCACGATGGCGCGCATCCGACCGGCCATCACGTCGCCGAGGTTGGAGCTGATCGCGAGCGTGGGTGACGCGATGGTCCCACCCAGCCTCGCGCGGACGTCGAGATCGGTGACACCATCCAGCACCCGCGCCAGGAGCGCTTCCATGGAATTGAGCGCTCGACCGGTGTCGGCGTGCCAAGTGATCCCCTTGGTCGAGAGCGACCAGGTCCCGTCGATCCGCTCGCCATCGAGGCCGAAGTCGAGCCCGACCGCCCCTCGCGTGAGCGCCGCGGCGAACGGGAGCCCGGGCACGTGGAAATCGGGGAGCGGGATCCCCTGCACCGCCACCGAGGCGGAGTCGCGCATCCGCTGGGTGGTGTGATCGAGCGAACCGCCGAGCTGCAGCTGGACCGGGACCTCGGTGCCGACCGATCCCCGGCCGCTGAAGGTCATCGGCCGGCGCGTGAGGGTCGGATCGTTGGTGAGGTCGGCGGCGACCATCCGGAAGGCGACGTCGCGACTCTGCGCGCCGCCCGCGCTCAACGCCAGCTCGGCGTGCTTGACAAGGAGGCCCGGCAGATCCTCGGCGAGCGGGAAGCGAACGGTGGTCCCTGAGCGCCGGAGCCGCGTTGGCCCCGGCTGCTGGCGCGGCAGGAGTCCGGGGGGCGCATACTTCCGCGCCAGCGAGGTCCAGTAGAGCGCCTGCTGGAACCGGTCGATCGAGACCGCCCCGAACAGCGCTCGGCTCAGGTCGGGACCCGAGAAACTCGGCAGCTTGAGCAGCGAGCGTGCAAAGTCGTAGTCCTGCTGCCGCGCCAGGTCGAGGGTGCGAAGGCCGGCGTGGAGCGAATCGAGCTGGGCGCGGGCGTTCCGATCGAGCGCGGTGACCCGCTCCTTGGCCTTGTTGAGCGAGTCGATCCCGTGACGGAGGTCAGTCACTGCCGAGCGCGCTGCGTTCAGGTCGCGCACGTTCACCTGGGCGAGCCGGTCGCCGAGGGCCCTGGCCGAGTCGAGGGTCGGCTGCAGCCGGAGCCCGGCATAGCCGCGCTCGATCGCGGCCCGTCCGGAGTCGGCCCGGTCCTTGAAGGCATTGGCCGCCTGCACCGTCTTGAGCTGAGATGGGTCGCCGATGATCGCCTGGATCGTGTCCACCGGCAGGAGCGAAAGCAGCGGCACGTCGAACTGCCGGGTGAAGTCGTGCACCAGCGACATGACGTTCTGCGTGAGCCCGCGCTGGTATGCGCGCGCGCGGGTCCGGCGGGGGACGTTGAAGCGGATCCCCGTCAGGGTGGCATCTTCGATCACGAGCTTCGAGTCCACCAGCGGGGCCGGCGCGATCTTCAGCCGGAGCGAATCGAACTCGAGGAGGTTCCGGCCCGGGTCGAAGGGGTCGGCGAGCTGGAACTCACCCATCTCCACCGACGCCTGGGTCTCGAGGATATGGAAGCGCCCGATGTCCACTTCGGCGCCGAGCGACTCGGAGGCCGCCTCCTCGGTGGTCTGGCGGAGGAGGCGGTCCGCGAAGAGCGCCCAGAGGAGCGCGAAGAGCGCGACGAAGGCAAGGAGCGCGATGATGGCCTTCCAGCGGATCAGTCGCATCGCATCACTCCGGCGCGAACCAGCGATAGACGTTGTACAGGCTCGAGGCCTTGACGGCCTTGAACCACGGCGACTGCTCGATGCGCGGGGCCCAGGTGGCCCGGTACTTCTTCACTCCGAGTCGGGCACCGACGTACACCAGCGGCAGGGTGATCACCCAGAAAAGGGTCGCGCCAAGCGTCACGCTGTTGTTGAACTGGGTGTAGGGCACCAGCGGCCAGTTCATGATCCTCGTCCAGAACGGGGTCAAGTCGGCGCGGGTGATCAGCAGGTACCGGCCGATCGCATCGAAGAGCGGATCGAGGGCGAAGCTGAACGGGGTGAAGAGGGCCCATCCGAGCAGGCCGCCGCCGAAACTCACGTTGAGCATCACCACGAGGACGAAGAGAAGCGCCCAGTGCAGCGTCATGATGGGGATGAACGCGAGCCCGGCCCCGAGGGTGATCCCCCACGCGACCTGGTTGGGGGTCCCTTCGGAGTGCAGGGTGTTGAAGATCGATTGGATGATCTTGAGAATGGCTAGCATCGCGGAACCGTGTTGAGTGTTGGGTGTTGAGTGTTGGGTGCGGGGAGGACTGCGAGCGACGCCCGCAACACCCAATACTCAATACGCCTTTATCTACCCGTGTAACTCACTTTCCAGATCTTCCCTGCCGCATCCGATCCGACATAGAGCGCCCCGTCCGGCCCGACCGCGAGCCCGATCGGCCGGATCGCGTTGGTCCCGGCACCCTGCAGAAAGGTCTGGTACCCTCCGCTCGGCCGGCCATCACGGAAGGGGACGTACACGACGCGATATCCCGCCTGCGGCAGGGGCGCGCGGTTCCACGAGCCGTGGAAGGCGATGAACGCGCCGCCCCGATAGACCACCGGAAAGCTGCTGTCACTGTAGAACGTGAGGCCGATCGGCCCCCAGTGACCCGGAAAGCCGATGGCGGGAACGAGCTTGGGGCCGCAGTCACCGACCTTGGTGCCGTCCCCACCGTACTCGGGCGCCTGGACCTTCCTGCGCTTCAGTTCATCGTAGTAACAGTAGGGCCAGCCGTAATCCGCACCCTGCACCACCGGCCCGAATTCCTCGGCCGGCAATTCGGCATTGAGCGAGTCGGAGTAGCCCCAGTTGTCCCCCAGCTGGTCGCGTCCGTGTGTCGCCATCCAGAGCACCCCGGCGTGGGGCTCGAACGCCAGCGCCATCGGATTGCGGAGCCCCGTGGCGAACCGGATGCCGTCCGACTGGGACTGCCCGATGCGGGTGCTCGCGAAGCGCCAGATCCCGGCCCGGGTGGCCAGTTCGGTGCAGGGTCGACGACCGGGAGAGCGGGGGCTCCGATTCCGTTCCTGGCAACTGTTGGTGGCCGAACCGATGTCGACATAGAGGAAGCCATCCTTCACCACGATCGGCTTCGCCCCGTGGTCACCGGCGTTGGGAAGGTCTTGCACGACGACCTCCGCGGCCGCGGCCGGCTCCAATTGCCCCGACGCCCATTTCCATCGGTAGACCGTCTCATCGGCCGCGAACCAGAGGTATCCCTCCGCCAGCGCGATCCCGGTCCCGTTCTCCCGACCCCACTCCTTCCTGGTCTCGGCCACCCCGTCCCCGTCGGCGTCTCGCAAGGCGATGACCCCGCCATCTGCGCTGGCGATAAAGAGGTCGCCGTTGGGCGCGAGCACGATATGCCGCGGTGCGCGGAGACTTCCGGCCACGAGCACGGCGCAGAAGCCGGCCGGGACCTGGATGGTGGCGTCGCAGGGGTTCGGAGCGCGTACGGGCTGATGAGCTGACGAGTGCCCACTCAGTGGGCCCAGTATGGCGACGGTGGCGAGTGCGAGCGCGCGAGTGGTGTTCATGGGATGTTCCTCCTCTTCCAAGCTACCCCACCCCTCCCTGCCCGTCAGCCCCCTCGTCAGCTCCCGACCTCGTAAGCTCGTCAGCTCCCTGTTAAATTCGCCCCCTATGACAACCGGCCAGTACATCTATACGATGGCGAATCTCCGCAAGGTCGTCCCGCCCAGCCGGGAGATCTTGAAGGGGATCTACCTCGCCTTCTACCCCGGCGCCAAGATCGGCGTCCTCGGCTCCAACGGCGCCGGCAAGAGCTCCCTCCTCAAGATCATGGCGGGCGTCGATCACGAGTACCAGGGAGAGGCCCGCCCGATGGACGGGATCAAGATCGGGTACCTGGCACAGGAACCGGACCTCGACCCCACGCTCGACGTGCGCGGCAACGTGGACAAGGCGGTGGCCGTCCAGCGCAAGATGCTGGCCGACTTCGAGGCGATCAGCGCCAGGTTCGCCGAACCGATGTCGGATGAGGAGATGACCAAGCTCATCGACAAGCAGGGCGCGCTCCAGGAGAAGATCGACCACCTGGGACTCTGGGAGCTCGACCGGAAGATCGATATCGCACTGGACGCCCTGCGCTGCCCGCCGGGCGAGGCCGGCATCGAGAATCTCTCCGGCGGCGAGAAGCGCCGCGTGGCCCTTTGCCGCCTCCTCCTCGAGCAGCCCGACATGCTGCTGCTCGACGAGCCGACCAACCACCTCGACGCCGAGTCGGTGCAGTGGCTGGAGCGGTACCTGGCCGACTTCCCGGGTACGATCGTCGCGGTCACCCACGACCGGTACTTCCTCGACAACGTGGCGGGGTGGATCCTCGAGCTCGACCGTGGCGCCGGGATCCCGTGGCAGGGGAACTACTCGAGCTGGCTCGAGCAGAAACGGAACCGGCTGGCCAACGAGGAGAAGAGCGAGTCGGCCCGGCAGAAGAACCTCGCGCGCGAGCTCGAGTGGGTGCGGCTCTCTCCCCGGGCGCGTCAGGCGAAGAGCAAGGCGCGACTCAACGCCTACGAGAAGCTCCTGGCCGATGAACAGACCGCCGACGACCGGGGTCACGAGATCCTGATCCCCGCCGCGCCGCGCCTCGGCGACGAGGTGGTGATCGCGAAGGACCTCCTGAAGGGGTTCGGTGACCGGCTCTTGATGGAGAAGCTCAACTTCTCGTTGCCCAAGGGCGGGATCGTCGGCGTGATCGGCCCCAACGGCGCCGGCAAGACCACTCTCTTCCGGATGATCACCGGCCAGGAGAAGCCGGACGGCGGCGAACTCATCGTCGGCAAGACCGTGCAGGTCTCCTACGTCGATCAGAGCCGCTCCGACCTCGATCCCAAGAAGACCGCCTTCGAAGAGATCACCGGTGGCCTTGACTCCCTCGATTTCAACGGCCGGAGCGTCAACGGCCGCGCCTACTGCACCTGGTTCGGGTTCAAGGGCTCCGATCAGCAGAAGAAGGTGGGGGTCCTCTCCGGCGGCGAGCGGAATCGCCTGCACCTCGCCAAGCTCCTCAAGAGCGGCGGCAACCTCCTGCTGCTCGACGAGCCGACCAACGACCTCGACGTCGATACCCTGCGTGCGCTCGAGGACGCGCTCCTGACCTTCTCAGGGTGCGCGGTGGTGATCAGCCACGACCGGTGGTTCCTGGACCGCATCGCGACCCACATCCTCGCCTTCGAGGGGGACTCCGAGGTCTACTGGTTCGAAGGGAACTACCAGGACTACCTGGCGGACCACAAGAAACGGAAAGGCGTCGCGGCCGACCAGCCGCATCGGATCAAGTACAAGAAGCTGGTGCACGACTAGACCGCGTCCGCGAACCGTGAGACGAAAGGAGACGGGAGGAGACGAGAGGATACCCCTCGACACCACCCGTCTCCTCTTGTCTCCTTACGTCTCCTCCCGTCTCACTCCGCTTTCGATTCGGTCCAGAGTCGTGCGGAGAACGGCACCTTCGCCATCAGCCGGTAGCTGTACTCCCATTTCGACCAGCTGATGGCGTCGGTGTCGATGTCGTCGATCTTGTGGAACCGGAACTGCGACTCGAGCGACACGCCGTTGATCGCGGTCCAGACCTGGTTCATCCCCACCTCGGCATAGAACCGGTCCCGCTTGAAATAGCTGCCCCGCCCGATGGAGTTGTAGTTGGGATCCCCCGCGGTGGCGCTGAAGCCGTTGCCGTGCCAGAGCACGCCGGTGAAGCGGATGTTGTGCAGCGGGCTCACGGTGGCGCGGAGGAGCGTCCCGTGCCCTTTGGCGTCCACCCCGGCGGGGAGGGAGTCGGGCCACCCCGGACTCGAGGTCAGGTACCACGCTTCGACCGACGCGGCGCCGAGCGGCCCCAGAGTGTCGTGCGCCGTGAGGCCGAGCCCCGCCACCATGTTGTTCGAGGTGGACTGCCCCGCGCTGTAGAGCTGACCTCCGCGGTGCACCCAGAGCCCCTGGAATCCGAGCCGGAGCCAGGGCAGCGCGTCGGCGTGGCTGAGGAGCCCCATGTCGAAATGCTCGCGCTGGGTCGGGGTGTTGAGCGCGCGCCAGTTGAGGTAGTACTCGGCGCCCCACCGGTCGTGCCGCTCGATCCACTGGGAGCCGTATTCCACCGGCTTCAGGATGTCGCGCTGCAGGACCATGAACGGCTCGACCAAGCCGTGGCGGTCCTCGACGATGAGGGTGCCAAGGACCCCGGTCG
>JANLXK010000042.1:0-11860 GCA_031365045.1 Gemmatimonadota bacterium
CTCCTCGTAGGTGGGGACGTACCCGGGAGGGAGGTCGTGGATCGCGCAGACCTCGTCCGACCAGCGCCTGGTGCCGGTGATGAGGTCCACGCGGAACGCGCCCAGCTTCCCCAGGGTGGTGGCCGCACGCAGGAGCGCCTGGTCGCGGCCCAGGCGGTCGCCAAGGTCGGGAGCTGGGAGACCGACCTGCAGACCTTGAACGTGCTCTGGTCGGCGGAGACGTTCCGCATCTTCGGGCTGAACGAGACTTCGTTCCACACGACCCACGCCTCCTTCCTGGACCGCTGCCACCCCGACGATCGGGCCAGGGTGGATGCTGCCTTCCAGGCCTCGGTGAATACGCGGGAACTGTGCAGCCTCGAGCACCGGATCGTGCTGGCGGACGGCAGCATCAAGCATGTCGAGGAGCGCTGGCATACCTCCGTCGACGCCCTCGGCACCCCGACGCGCGCGGTCGGCACCTGCCAGGACATCAGCGAAAGCCACAGTATCGCCGTGGCCATGCAGGAGGCCCAGGCCCTCATGCGCGCGGCCGCGACCATGAGCAAGATCGGCGGGTTCCGGACCGACCTCATCGAGGGCACACGACGTTGGACGGACGAGCTCTGTGCCATCCACGATCGCGCGGCCGGCGACCTCCCGTCCTTCGAAGAATGGCTGGCCAGCTGCGCGCCGAAGGATCGCGACCGGGTCCGGGCACTGTACCAGGCGTGCGCCCGCGACGGCACGCCCTACGACGTGGAGCTCGGGGTCACGACCGCAACGGGGCGTCACATCTGGGTCAGGATCCTGGGCGAGGCGATCCGGAACGCGGCCGGGACGATCGTCGGGGTTCAGGGTGCGGTCCAGGATATCACCGAACGGATCGTGAGCGCCGCCGCCCTGGAGGAGAACCAGACCCTTCTCCGGGTCGCCACCACCCTGAGCAAGGTCGGCGCTTTCCGGGTGACCCTGGCCGACGGGAAGCGTCGGTGGTCCGACGAGGTCTGCGCGATCTACGAGGTCCCTGCGGGGTATACGCCCACGCTGGAAGAGGCCCTCGCCTTCTACGCGCCGGAAGACCGTGGGCGCATGCGCACGCTCTTCGACGCCTGCGCGCGCGATGGCACTCCCTACGACGTCGAATTGGCGATCATCACCCGGAGCGGACGCCCGGGATGGATCCGCACCATCGGCGAGCCGGTGCGCGACGCATCCGGCACCATCATCGCCATACAGGGCGCGGTCCAGGACATCACTGAACGCCGTGCGGCGCTCGATGCGCTCCTCCGGTCCGAGGAGCGCTTCCGCCAGACCTTCGACTCGGCGCCGGTCGGCATCCTGATCATCGCGGTCGACGGCCGTATCACCGACGCCAACACCGCACTTTGCAAGCTCCTGGGATACGCTCCTGTCCAGCTGCGGGGTCGCTTCTTCCTGAGCCTGACCCATCCCGATGATCATAAGGACTTCCTCGGCGACATCGAGGAGTTGGTCGACGGGCGCCGGCAGGGCGCGGTCTTCGAGAAGCGATTCATCGCCGCTGAGGGCCGGATCGGGTGGGCGCGTGTCACCGTCGCGGCGCCACGAGATGCCTCCGGCCGGGCCCTCTACCTCATCGCGATGGTCGCCGACATCACGCGGGAGCGCGAGGCCCAGGAGGCGGTGCGGTTCTCCGAGGAGCGGTTCCGCCAGACCTTCGACTCCGCCCCAATGGGGATCGTCATCACCGCCACCGACGGACACTTCACCGAGGCCAACCCCGCCTTCCGCCAGCTGCTCGGCTATACCTCCGACGAACTCCGTGCTCTGCACTTTGCCGATCTGACCCACCCCGACGACCGTGCCGCCAGCCTGGCCGCGACCGCCCTGCTCCTGAATGCGCGCCGCGATTCCATCGGCCTCGACAATCGGTACATCGCTTCCGATGGCCGGACGATCTGGGCCCGTGTGAGCATCGCTGCCCCGCGCGACGCGGCCGGGCACCCTCTCTACTTCATCACCCTCGTCGATGACATCACACGGGAACATGCGGCCCAGCAGGCGCTGGCCCTGAGCGAGGAGCGGTTCCGCCTCCTCTCCACGGCGGCCAACGACGGCATCTACGACTGGGACATCGACGCCAATACCGTGTGGCGGAACGAAGGGTTCGAAGAACTCTACGGCCACACGAACGCCGCGCTCGACACCACAGCGGGGGCGTGGGACAAGCTGATCCACCCGAACGATCGGGAGCGGGTCATCAACGGAATGCGCCACGCGATCGAGGCCGGCGCGGATAGCTGGTCAGCAGAATACCGCTTCCGGCGGAAGGACGGACAGTACGCCCACGTCCTCGACCAGGCCCACATCGTTCGGAACGCCGAGGGCCGCGCCATCCGGATGATCGGGGCGAATACCGACCTGACCAGTCGCAAGGAAGCGGAGCTGCGCCTCGCCCAGCAGGCGGCCCTCCTCGATGCCGCCCATGACTCCATCATCGTGAAGGACATGGACGATCGCATCACCTACTGGAACAAGGGGGCCGAGCGGACCTACGGGTGGTCATCGGCGGAGGCGATCGGCCGCAGCGCGTATGAACTGTTCCAAGTCGAGCCGGCCGGGTATGCAGCGGCCCGCGCCCTCCTGCTCGACCGGGGGCAGTGGGAAGGGGAGCTGGTCAATCGGGGAAAGGACGGCAGGCCCCGCGACGTGAGCCTGCGCTGGAGTCTCGTCAGGGATGACGCGGGCTACCCCACGGCAGTCCTGGCGATCTGCTCCGACGTGACCGAGCGGAAGCGGCTCGAACTGCAGTTCCTCCGCGCCCAGCGGCTCGAGAGCCTCGGCACCCTGGCCGGCGGCATCGCCCACGACCTCAACAACGTCCTCGCCCCCATCCTGGTCTCGATCGAGCTCCTGCGCGAGGACGATGACGACCCGGAGCGGCAGGAATCGCTCGCCACGATCGAGGCGAGCGCCAAGCGGGGGGCGGCGATGGTCCAGCAGGTGCTGACCTTCGCCCGCGGCGTGGAGGGGAAGCGGCTTCCCATCGACGTCGCGCGCATCGCCCACGATGTCGAGAAGATCGCCCGCGACACCTTCCCCAAGGGGATCTCGATCCGCCTGAACTCGGCGGCCGACATCTGGACCGTGAGCGCCGATGTCACCCAGATCCACCAGGTCCTCACCAACCTGTACGTCAACGCGCGGGATGCGATGCCCGAAGGCGGGCACCTCACGGTGACGCTCGAGAACATCGTCGTGGATGAGGTCTTCGCCCGGATGCACCCCGACTCCCGGCGAGGGCCGTATGTCGCGATCGCGGTCGCCGATACCGGCATCGGCATCCCGCCCGCGATCCAGCAACGGCTCTTCGAACCCTTCTTCACCACCAAGGAGATCGGCAAGGGGACCGGGCTCGGCCTCTCGACCGTGCACAGCATCGTCCGCTCGCACCGGGGATTTATCAGTCTCTACAGCGAGGTCGGCCAGGGGGCCCGTTTCACGGTCCACCTGCCCGCCCTGATCGGCGCCACCGCAGTCCCGGATACTGGGAGCATCACGGCCCACCTGCCACGGGGGAATGGGGAACTGATCCTGGTGGTCGACGACGAGGAATCGATCCGGAGCATCGTCCAGCGCACCCTGGAGCGTTTCGGCTACCGCGTCATCCTCGCCGGCAACGGGGCCGAGGGAGTGGCCCATTTCGTGGAACACCGGGGGGACGTCGCAGTGGTCCTGACCGACATGGCGATGCCACTGATGGACGGACCGGCGATGATCGCGGCCCTCCTCGTGATCGACCCTGAGGTCAAGATCGTGGCCTCCAGCGGCCTCACCTCGGGCGGGAGCATGGCCGATGCCCTGGCCGCCGGCGTCACCGAGTTCGTCAGCAAGCCGTACACGGCGGAGACCCTGCTCTCGAGCCTCCACCGGACCCTGCACGGTCGCACCGCCGGCCCCCGATTCCCTCCCGCGCCCGGCACCCTGCTAGATTGAAGGATGCGGTCACCCGGGCCTGCGCCCGCGCTTCGACGTTTCACTCTGGTGGTCACCAGCCTCCAACTGGTGGTCTTCCTGCTCGCGCCCTTGCACGACCTCACCGGGAACGCCGATCCGGGATTGCGCCGCGTTGAGCAGACCCAGGCCCCGGCGGGTGCGCCGCACCACGATCCCGACACTTGCCCCGTCTGCCAGCTCCTCACTTCCCAGATCCTCCACCCGGACGAGACCCGCATCGCGCCCGCGACGGAGAGCGTCCAGCGCCCCATCGGCGCCGCGACCACTCTGCCGGTCGCCCGCGCACCACCCGCCGCACACCAGACCCGCGCCCCTCCACTCCCCCTCGCCTGAACGGCCCCGCGCGCACGCCGCGCCTGGGGAACACGCTTCGGTCGAGGTCTTTCGTCACATGAACCTGTTCCATCGTCCCGCGACGCTCGTCGTGGCCCTGCTCCTGTGGGGGAGCGCCCTCGCGGCGCAGACCCCCGCCGCGGATTCCCTTCACAGCGTATTCCTGAGATTGACTGCTCGCCTGGACTCGATCGAAGCGGGGCACTGCGGGGGACCGCCCTTCGAGGTATCCCTCACCCCGACACGTGAGGTCCATACGGACTCGCTCATCCTGGCGGCCCGCACTCTTGCCGACCGCATCAATCGAATGGCGCTGGCGCGCTGCGCCCAGGCCAATGACCGAGCCGAGCTCCCGATGCCGGCGCCGCACCCCGTGGCAGCTCGTGCCGGTGGAGCCTATATGAACATGGGCTTCGATGGGTTGACCGACTTCGGCTGGTCCACCGCATCCGACATCGGTGCCTTGCAGCGAGGCGACCACGATCCCGCGGTCCGCGGCTTCACGGCCCCCAATTCCGAGATCTCCTTGGACGGCGCCGTGGACCCGTACCTCAAGGGGTTCACCAATATCGTCTTCAAGCTGGATGCCAGCGGAGGAACGGGTGTTGAGTTGGAAGAGATGTTCTTCCTGACCACATCCCTGCCCGCGAACCTCCAGGTGAAGGCCGGCCAGTTCTACGCAGAGTTCGGCCGCCAGAATTCGCAACACCCGCACGCCTGGTCCTTCGTCGACCAACCGTTGGTCCTCAATCGCATGTTCGGCCCTGACGGGTTTCGTAGCCAGGGGGTGAGGGTCTCATGGCTCCCGCCGCTCCCGTGGTATACAGAAGCGATGATCAGCGTCCTGAACAGCGCTGGCGGCACCGCGTTCAGCTTTCGATCGGACGAGTCCTCGGAGATCCATGGGGGCCGACCGGCAACGCGAGCGGTGGAACGGCCCAAGGATCTGCTGATCTCGTCCCGGCTCGCCTCATCGGTCGACCTGACCCCGACGCAAACGTTGCTCTTCGGCGCCTCAGCGGCCTTCGGGCCGAACAGCTCCGGGGCGGATGCCAGGACCCGCATCTTCGGCGCCGATCTGTACTGGAAATGGAAGTCGGTCAGGGCCGCGCAGGGCTTTCCATTCGTCTCCCTGCAAAGCGAGGCCCTCGTCCGCGGATACGACGCTGCCCAACGGGTGTCGATCGCGGATTCCGCGGTCACCCTGCCGCTGGAGCGGCTCACGGACTGGGGAGTGTATTCCCAGCTGCTGTGGGGGGCCAAGCCACGCTGGATCCTCGGCGTCCGAGGCGAGGTCGCGGATGGGGACAGCGCCGCCTTCACTGCGGCATTGCGCACCCGCCGGTACCGGGTGTCCCCGAACGTGACCTGGTATCCGAGCGAGTACTCGAAGGTGCGGTGGCAATACAAGTTCGACGATCGCAAGGACCTCGGCACCGATCATTCGCTGTGGATGCAGGTCGAGTTCATGCTCGGCGCGCACGCAGCGCACAAATTCTAGAGGACGACCAGACTCCTATGGGGATCATGCAAGCAATCCAAGTGGCTGCTGCCACACTCATCGCGATCTCCGGCCGCCCTGCGCCGATCGCGCACAAACTCAACGTCGTGGCCACCACACCAGATCTGGCGGCACTCGCCAGGGAGATCGGGGGCGATCGTGTCGAGGTGACCGCGTTGGCGAAGCCGACGGAAGATCCGCATTTCGTGGATCCCAAGCCAAGCTACCTCATCGCCCTCAACCGGGCCGATGTATTGATCGAAGGTGGGGCCGAGCTCGAACTCGGCTGGCTGCCACCCCTGCTCGACAACGCCCGCAACTCCAGGATCGCCTCCGGCTCCCCCGGGCGGATCGTTGCCTCGCAAGGCATCACGATGCTCGAGATCCCCGCGACGTTCGATCGCGCCAATGGCGATGTGCACTCGATGGGCAATCCGCATTTCCTGATCGACCCGGTCGACGTACGGATCATCGTCGCCCAGATCGCCACTCATTTCGCGCAGCTCGACCCGGCCTCGGCAGCGGTCTTCAGGGCGAATCTTGACCAGTTCGATCGTACCCTTGACACCAAATATGCCGGATGGCGGGCGCAGCTTGCACCGTACCGCGGGGCCAAGATCGTGACCTATCACAAGGACTTCGTTTACCTCGCGGAGCGCTTTGGTCTGGACATCGTCGAGACCCTCGAGCCAAAACCGGGTATCGCACCGTCTCCCGCGCACCTGGCACAGGTGATCAGCACCATGAGAGCGCAGCATGCCAGGGTGATCATCGTCCAGCCCTACCAGAACCGCAGAACGGCCGAAACGGTGGCACGCCAGACCGATGGCCTGGTGCTGGATATTTCGCAGCAGCCTGGTGCGATCCCGAATACTACATCCTACTTCGACCTTATGGATCACGTGGTAACGACCATCGCCTCCGCACTGGAGCAGACCAAATGAACCCCGGGGATCTCCAGATCGTCTGGGAAGTTTCAAAATGGCCGCTGGCCGCGTGTCTGCTGCTGCCGCCGCTGCTGGTGTACCTCGGCATCCATGTGGTGCGGCGGGAAGTGATCTTCGTTGACCTTGCGCTCGCCCAAGTGGCCACGCTGGGGACCTGTGCCGCACTCCTGCTTGGCTACCATTTCGACGACCGCCCCACATTCTGGATCTCCCTGGCGGTGACGCTGCTCGGCGCGGCGTTCTTCAGCTGGTCGCGCGGTATCCGCAAGCACCAGGTGCCCCAAGAAGCCGTCATCGGGATCACCTTTGTCGTGGCCGCAGCAGGAGTGATCCTGCTATTAAGCAGGGTGGCGGGAGGGAAGGAAGAGCTGGAGCACCTGTTGACGGGGGATATCCTCAATGTCACGCAGGGGGAGGTCCTCCAGCGCACGGCGATCTTCATCGGGCTGGCGCTATTCTACGGCATTTTCCATCGCCGCTTCGCGCTGATCTCCTCCGATCCTGACCAGGCCGATGCAGAGGGAATGAAGGTACGACTCTGGGACTTCCTCTTCTATGCGGCGTTCGCGCTGGTGGTCGTGAGCTTCGTGCGGGTCGCAGGCGTGCTGCTGACCTTCGCCTATCTCATTGTGCCGGCGGTGTGCGGGGTGATGCTCGCTCGCCACTGGCTGGGCCGGTTGCTGATCGGCTGGGGCGTAGCGGCAGCCGCAAGTCTGATCGGCCTGTATGCCTCCTACCGGTTCGATCTGCCGACCGGGGCCGCGATCGTGGTCGCGTGTGGGCTGCTGTTGGCAATTGTAAGTGTTGCGGCGACGATACGACGGGCGTGATCCCGGCCGCAGGGCGCAGGTGACGGGCGAGAGGCGGTCATCTGCCTCTCGCCCGTGCTCGTTGGGGCAGTAGATTTCAGGCAGACGACCGTCGACCGCCCCAACGACCGGGAGCTCCCAAATGCGTCGTGCCGTTTCGACCCTCCTGCTCTGCCTCTGCGCGAGTGTCGGGACCCGGCTCGCCGGCCAGGCGCCGAACATCGCGCCGGAGGAGCCGTGGATCGGCCGCCTCGCGATCGGGCGGGCGTGGCAGGGGGCTTACGCATACCGCAACGGGGGCTCCATGCTCGGTGGAACGATCGGGCGGGCCGTCGGGCGACGGTCCTGGCTTCGCCTCGACATCAGCCGCACGGCGTTCGCCGCGTATTCCGACATCGATTCCCTCGGGTTCTGCGGCCCCTTCGGCTGTTCGATGGTACCTCGGGCCAGCGACCGGCTCCACCAATGGGTCCTCGCACTCGACTGGGAACAGCGCCTTGAGGCCAGGGGGTTCTACGTTCTGGGGGGAGTTGCCGCGGTGGTCGCGACCGGCGAGGGTCTGGACCAGGCGGGTGTAGCACCCGGCCTGGCGGTTGGACTCGGGCTTCGTTTCAGCCGGATCTTCGCCGTGGAGGCGCGCTACATTCAGAGCCTCCGGCGCGATCCGAAAGAGCGCTGGCTCATCCCGCTGGTCGTCTCGCTCGGTCCGTAGCATGGAACTCGGCCTCTACACCTTCGTCCCCACCGCTGGTCCCGGCCCCGCCACCGCCGCCGCCCAGTTCCATGAGCTGCTGGACGAGATCGCCCTCGCCGATCAGGTGGGGCTCGACATCTTTGGTCTGGGCGAACACCACCGCCCCGATTTTCTCATCTCGAGTCCGGCCGTCGCTCTCGCGGCGGCCGCCGCGCGCACCACCCGCATCCGCCTCACCAGCGCGGTGACGGTCCTGAGCTCGGACGACCCGGTCCGGGTCTACCAGGACTTCGCGACCCTCGACCTCCTCTCCGGTGGCCGAGCGGAGATCATGGCGGGCCGGGGCTCGTTCACCGAATCGTTCCCCCTCTTCGGGTACGACCTGAACGATTACGACGACCTCTTCAGTGAGAAGCTTGACCTCCTGCTGCGGATCCGGGACGCCGAACGGCTCTCCTGGACCGGCCACCATCGGCCGCCGCTGAACGGGAGCGGCGTCTATCCACGCGCCCTGCAGGATCCCCTCCCCGTCTGGCTCGCCGCCGGAGGGACCCCGCAGTCGGTCATTCGGGCCGGGACCCTCGGGCTCCCGCTGGCGCTCGCGATCATCGGCGGGGAACCTTCCCGGTTCGCGCCGCTGATCGACCTCTACCGCGACGCCGGGGCCAAAGCGGGCCACGCGCCGGCGGCGCTCAAGGTCGGGATCAATTCGCACGGCTTCATCGCCGACACGTCGGAGGCCGCCGTCGCGGCCACCCTGCCGTCCTATCTCGAGGTGATGGGACGGATCGGACGCGAGCGCGGCTGGCCAACTCCCACTGCGGCGCAGTTCGCCCACGAGCGCGCCCCCCGCGGGGCGCTACTGGTCGGCGACCCGCAGGAAGTGATCGACAAGATCCTGCTGGAGCACGAGATCTTCCGGATGGACCGGTTCCTCCTGCAGCTCAGCGTGGGGCCGGTGCCCCACCCCGCGATGATGCGCGCGATCGAACTCTATGGATCGGTGGTGGCCCCGGCGGTCCGGAAAGCGTTGACCGCATGACCGGCCGTAGACCGTCACCTCGCTGTCATCGAGCGGCACTACCCTTCGCGCACACCTCAATCCGAAGGCGTACCATGCGACTCGTCCTTGCCCTCGTCGTCGCCGCGACCATGCCCGCGGCGCTCCGCGCTCAGACCACCACCCCCACCCTCAAGCAGGAACGCCCCGGCCTCCTCGCCCAGGCCCGCGTGACCCCCGATTCGGCCCGCGCCATCGCGCGCCGCACCGTCCCGGGCGCCACGATTCAATCCGCGGAGCTCGAGAACGAGGATCACAAGCTCATCTATTCGTTCGACATGAAGGTGCCCGGCAAGTCGGGCATCGAAGAGGTGAATATCGACGCCCTGACCGGCGCCATCGTGGGTCGGGAACACGAGGACGCCCGTTCCGAAGCGAACGAGGAGGCAGAGGAACATCGACGGGCCGAGAAGCCCGACACGGGGCTGAAGCAGGAGAGCCCCGGTCTCCTGGCCCAGACTCGAGTGACGCCCGATTCGGCCCGCGCCACCGCCCGTCGCACCGTTCCCGGTGCCACAATTCAGTCCTCGGAACTCGAGAATGAGGATCACAGGCTCATCTATTCGTTCGACATGAAGATCCCGGGCAGGTCGGGCATCGAAGAGGTGAACATCGATGCCCTGACCGGGGCGGTCGTCGGGCGCGCGCACGAGGACGCCCGTCCCCGCCCTCGGCCCCGGCCGGCTCCCGCCCCCGCCCCCGCCCCCCGTCCGTGAGCCCGTGCGCGTCCTGATCGTCGAGGATGATCCGGAGGTCGGCGACCTGCTGACCCGTACCGTCCAGCGCGCCAGCTGGGCGGCGGACCTCGTCACCAGCGGGAAGAGCGCGCTGCACTCCCTCGCTGTCCACCCGTACGACCTGATCATCCTCGACCGCGGACTCCCCGACATGGATGGGGTCCGCGTCTGCCGCGAGTGGCGGGCCAAGGGCGGACGCGCCCCGGTGCTGATGCTCACCGCCCGCGGTGCCCTCGACGACCGGGTGCTCGGCCTCGACAGCGGCGCCGACGACTACCTGGTGAAGCCGTTCGCGGCCGAGGAGCTGCTGGCGAGGTTGCGTGCCCTGGCCCGCCGGCCGGACGAGACCCTTCCCACCATCCTCCGAGTCGACGACGTGGAGCTTGATCCCGCCGCGCGACGGATCACCCGCGCCGGTCGCGAACTCCACCTCTCCGCCCGCGAGTACGCCCTCCTTGAATTCTTCCTGCGCGAGCCCGAGCGGGTGCTCGACCGCGGCCGGATCCTGGCCCACGTCTGGGACGACAACTTCGACCCGATCGGCAACGTGGTGGATGTCCTCGTGGGCCGAGTGCGGCGGAAGCTCGACCCCGATGGCACCCGCCCGCTCATCCACACCGTGCGCGGCGCCGGCTACATGCTGAGTCCCAAGGTCCCGACCCATGTCACTTAGCCGGCTCCGCCTCCGGCTCGGCGCCGGGTTCGCGGTGGCCTATTTCGTCGGCCTCCTGGCCCTCGACCTGTCGCTCTACGGCTATCTCCGCATCCAATCCGAGCAGCGCCTCACCCGCGACCTCCAGGGACGGGGCGAGGCGTTGATCGACGCGGTGCTGCAGGAATACCACGACTTCCCCGACTTGGGGTTGGCCGGCGCCGCCCGAGAAGCGATCCACGAGTGGCAGGCGCCCCCGGGCGCCTATTCCGTGCTCGACAGCACCGGCCGTCCCTACGCGGAACGGGGGCCCGGGCCTTGGCTCACCGCCACCCACCCCACCGACGTGACACGGGCTCATCGGAATCTTCGGATCGGCGAGGAAGGGTTCGTCCGTGAAGTGATGGTCCAGCACACCCAAGCACCCCGATTCATGGTGACGGTCACCGCCTCGGCGCGCGGCCTCGAGGAGGACAATGAGACCCTCGCCTGGTGGCTCGGCGCGAGCGCCCTCCTCATCCTCCTGCTGGGTCTGGGTGGTGGCTATATCCTCTCCCGCCGCGCGCTCGCGCCCATCGATGAGCTGGGCGACGCCATCGCCGGTATCTCCCCCGCCTCACTGCGGGCACGCCTCCCGGTCAACACCCCCGCCGACGAAGTGGACCGGGTCCGCCAGCAATTCAACGCCCTCCTCGACCGCCTTGAAGGAGCGCAGGCCCAGAACCGGAAGTTCCTCCGCGAGGCCGCCCACCAGATCCGCACCCCCCTCACCCTCGTCATGGGGGAAGCCTCGCTCGAGCTCCCGCGGGCCGAGGGGACCAGCGCCGGGGTGCTCCGCCGGATCCAGCTGGCGGCTGAACAGATGCAGCGGCGGGTGGACGACCTCTTCCTCCTGGCCGAAGCGCAGGCCGGCGCCACTCCGCCCCTCGACGGCGCCGTGGACCTCGATGGGCTCCTCCTCGAGGTGGCCGATGCGATGCGCGGCCGCGCCCACCAGCTCGGGCGCCAACTCGCCTTCGGTGAGGTCGCACCCGTCACGATCGCGGGGAACCGCGGGCTCCTCCGCGAAGCGCTCCTCGAATTGGTGGAGAACGCCGTGCGCCACGGGGACCCGGCAGTGCCGGTGACGCTCGCCCTCCAGGCCGGTCC
>JANLXK010000049.1:0-1933 GCA_031365045.1 Gemmatimonadota bacterium
CGCGCTTCGGCTCGAAAGTGATCCCGGCGCGCGCCTGCTTGGCCAGCGACCGCGCCCGCGCGAGGGTAAGCTGGAGGTCGAAGAGCTCGTCGAAGGCCAGCCGACGTCTCCCCCGCTCCGCTTCGGCGATCTCCTTCGGCCGGTGCACTTCGCGTAGGGCCTCGGCCAGCGCCGGCAGGTCGAGCCCCTTGAGCACCACCGGCGGGACCGGATCGGCCGCGAGCGTGATGAGCGCATCGAGGTGCCGGTCGATGAGGGCGCGGATCGTCTTGTGCGAGAGGCCTTCGGTCGCCGGGTAGATGGGGAGGACCTTGCCGTGACCCGTCTCCTCCCGTCTCCTCCCGTCTCCTCCCCTCTCCTCGCGACTCCTCCCGTCTCCTCCCGTCTCACTCGATTCCACTTCGTCCAACACGACAAATTCCCGCGGCACCATCTGGCGGCCGTGGTAGAACCGTACCGGCCCCGTGACCAGGAGGGTCTGCCCTTCGCGGATGGTGCGGTCGAGGAACGCCTGTCCCGGCCAGACGCATTCGAGCACCCCCGAGGCGTCGCGCAGCACGGCGCGGAAGACGCGGAGTCGCTTGAACGGCACCACCCGTTTCGCCACCACCCGCCCGATGCAGGCGTACTCGTTCCCCACCCGTGCCTCGGCCAGCGGCGTCACGGCCGACGCGTCGAGATACCGGTGCGGTAGGTGCCAGAGGAGGTCCTGCGCCGTCTCGACCCCGAGCTTCTGGAAGAGCTCGGCGCGTCGTTCACCGATCCCTTTCAGGAATTTGATCGGGGTGTCGAGTCGGAGGGTGGACATGAGAAAAGCCTAACGAGAAATGCTCAACGCGGGTACAACGCGAGAACGCGCGAACGTCGACCGCATTCGCGCATTCTCGCCTTCTCGCCCGCCTTGGGCGTTACTCATTCCACGCCCAGGATTGAGCGTGCGAATGCTCTGGCGTCGAAGGGCCGCAGGTCCTCGATCCCCTCTCCCGTCCCCACGAACCGGACCGGCACCGACAGTTCACGCCGGAGCGCCACGACCGCACCTCCCTTGGCGGTGCCGTCGAGCTTGGTCACGATGATCCCCGTCGGCGCCACCACATTGGCGAACTCACGTCCCTGACGGACCGCGTTCTGGCCCACGGTCCCTTCCAGTACGAGGAGCGCCTCGTGCGGCGCACCCGGCGCCTGCCGGGCGACGACGCGATGGACCTTTCGGAGCTCTTCCATCAGGTCGCCCTGGGTATGGAGCCGGCCCGCGGTGTCGATGATGAGCGTGTCCATCCCGCGGGACTTGGCCGCGGTGATCGCATCGAACGCCACGGCGGCCGGGTCACCTCCCTGCGCGCCCGAGACGCAGGGGAGCTTGAGCCGCTCGGCCCACACCTCGAGCTGCGCCACCGCCCCCGCCCGGTACGTATCGGCGGCAGCGAGGAGGATCTTCCGCCCTTCGCCCTGAAGCTTGTGCGCCAGCTTGGCGACGGTCGTGGTCTTCCCCACGCCGTTCACCCCCATCACCAGGATGACGGTCGGCGGCGAGGGAGCCCGAGCGATCGCGCCCGGCTCGGCGGGACCGGAGAGCATCGTCGCCAACGCCTCTTCGAACGCGACCCGAAGATCGCCGTCGGTCTTGAGCTTCCCGGAGCGCACGCCCGCCTCGAGCTCGGTCACCAGCTCCATCGTGGCGGGCACACCGAAATCGGCCTCGAGCAACAGCTGCTCGATCCGGTCGAGGTCCTCGGCGTTGAGCTTCCGGAGTAGCGCCCCGACATCGCTGGTCGCGAGCCGGCGGAGGCGGGCCCAGAGGCCGGGACGGGAGGAGTCGGTCACACGGGTCATGACGAAAAGATAAGAGGATCGGACCCGCCGCAGGCGGCGGGTCGAGAGAGACCCTCCGTTGTGGCGCCGCGAGCGGCGCCGCAACGGGACGGTCCCAGGG
>JANLXK010000085.1:0-1238 GCA_031365045.1 Gemmatimonadota bacterium
CGGCTCGCGGCGCTGATCGCGCTGGTGCGGGAGGGGACCGTGAGCCACCAGTCGGCGCGAAAGGTCTACACGCTCCTCCGCACCGACCCCGCGGATCCCAAGGCCGTGGCCGAACGGCTCGGACTCGTCCAAGTGGGTGACAGCGACCAGCTGGGGAAGTGGGTGGACGAAGTTCTGGCGGCGTTCCCCGCCGAGGTGGCGCGGTACAAGGGGGGCGAGCAGAAACTGATCGGCTTCTTCACCGGGCAGGTGATGAAGCGGAGCGGGGGGAAGGCGGATCCGAAGGGGGTCGGAGGAATGCTCCAAGACAGGTTGAAATGAGACGAAATGAGACGGGAGGAGACGAAAGGAGACGAGAGGCCCCGTCTCCTCCCGTCTCCTCCCGTCTCCTCCCGTCTCCCCCCCCTCTCACCCTGCCACGCCCGTACCTATCGCCGAGACGGCAGCGGCAACCCGAACCGCTTCTCCGCCTCGACCCGCAGCCGGCCGAAGTCCGCGCCGCTCAGCCGGAGGACCTCTTTCCGCGCCAGGCGCGCGGCCTTGAGCGCCGCCTCGCCCGAGGGATCGCGGAGGCGGAGCGCCTCGTCCTGCGCGGCGAGCATCGCGATGATCCCGTCGCGGGAATGCTCCAGGTGTCGGCCGACGTCCTCTTCCATCAGGGGAACGCCGCTGAACTCGTGCGCCAGCCGCACCGTGGCCTGGAACGAGCGCTGGTCGGTGATGCGGACCATCCCGCGGAACATCCGGCGGTTGGTGGGGATGCTGAAGAGGGTGGGGGAGAGGACGTCATCGAGCAGCCGGTCGGCGGGGGAGTGGTCCATCCGGAGGAGATCCATCGCCCCGCGGCTGAAGCGGTTGCCGAGGGTGTTCTCGACCCGCGCCTCCCAGTAGGCGTGCGCCACGCCGGCAGGGCCGCGCGACACCACCAGCTGGCGCGGGATGAAGTAGTTGTGCGCCACCACGTCGGCCGCGAGGTGGGAGAGGTATCCCAGTCCAAAGGCCCGGAGGGCGTCCGACTCCGCCTTGTCGTGGATCTCCTGCGCCACGTGCCAGGCGTGGGGATGGCGGCCGACGGGGGCGTACTTCTTGGCGAAGCTGGTGTCGGCGGCGATGGAGCCGTAGAGGTAGTCGTACGGGAAGGCACGCAGCAGGTCACCGACGAGCCCCGGGAGGGTGCCCGCCTGGCTCAGGATGGACTCGGCCAGATAGATGTGCGTCCCCGGCGTCCAGGCGTGGGC
>JANLXK010000100.1:0-3848 GCA_031365045.1 Gemmatimonadota bacterium
CAGGGGGAGAGGCCTACGTCCGCGCCTTGACCAGCAGCACCCCGCCGATGCTCAGGAAGAGCGCGCTGGGCAGCCACGCGGCGACGAGCGGCGGGAGGAGGCCGCTGATCCCCACCGCCTCGCTCAGCTGGACCATCGTGAGGAACACCACCGTGGTGGCGAGCCCGATGGCGATCCCGATGGCGGTGCCGCTCCGGGGAGCCGTCAGCCCCATCGGGGCGCCGAAGATGGCGATGATGAAGCAGGTCACCGGCAGGACCAGCTTGAGCGCCTGGGCCACCTCGAGCTTGCTGGCGTCGTTGCCGGCCCGCTTGAGCGCCACGATGTACCGCCCCAGTTCGGCGTAGCGCATTTCCTCGGGCTTCTTCGGCTCGAGCACCAGCTCGTCGGGACCCTCGCGCATCACCCGGAGGCGGGCGCTCCGGAAGGTGAAAGCCTCCTCGTCGCCGGCGCGCGCCACCATCCGCGACGTCCCCTGCCAGAGCCGCCAATGCCCCGCGGTCGCATCCCAGGTGGCGCTGTCCGCGGTGACGGCCAGGGTGGGGAACTCGGGCCCCGAGCCTTGGCGCTCGAACATCAGGCCGCGGAGCGCGCGGGTCCGGAGGTCGAGGGCGCGGATGGTGTAGACCCACCCCTCGTCGGCCCGGAAGACGAAATTGTACTTGGAGTTCCGGACCGGCGCGGCCCGGGCCTTCTGGATCTCGAGCGACCGGGCGGTGGCACCCGGTGCCACTTCGCCCAGCACGATGCCGAGTCCGGTGCTGACGGCCGCCGCGAGCAGGATGGGGACGAGCAGCCGATGGAAGCTCACCCCCGACGCCTTGGCGGCGGTGAGCTCGGTGTTCCGGCTCAAGGCACCGATGGTGAAGAGGGTGGCGAAGAGCACGCCGGCCGGGAGCACCTCGAACGCATATCCCGGGATGGCATAGGCATAGCTGACCGCGATCTCCTTGCTGGTCAGCCCGATCCGGATCCACTTGTCGAAGTTGTCCGCCAGGTCGATGATGACCTGGATCAGCGGGAACCCCAGCGCGGTCAGCAGGAAGATCCGCGCCCAGGTGCCGAGGACGTAGCGGTCGAGCAGCCGCACCCGGAACGGGAGCTTCATCGCCGCCGCCGGAAGGGACGGGTCACGGTCGCCGCCAGGGTGCTGAAGAGCTCGGCCAGGTCGCCGCCCCGGGTGCTCCCCGATTCCTTGCTGACGCGCGCCAGCCCCCAGATCCCCGCGAGCGACAGCACCACGTTGGTGGTCCAGATGGCGATCCCCGGCGGGACCACGCCCCGCTTTCCCAGGGACTCCCCCGCGATCAGCCCGACGTCGGCGATCATGAAGATGAGCAACCCGCCCCCGATCACGATCCCCATCCCGCCGCGGGGGAACCGGAGCGCGATCGGCACGCCCAACAGCACGAACACGATGCAGGCGGCGCTGATCGCCCACTTCTTGTGGACTTCGACCATGTAGATCGCAGCCCGCGACCCGGTGCCCTCGATCCGCGCCTCGGCGGACTGGTTGTCCGCCCAACTGCTCAGCGAGAGCGAGGTCCCCAGGACCTCGGAGTACCGCAGGGCGATGGCGGCACTGTCGACGATGACCGGCGGCGGCGGCCCCTTGGGGGGGAGCCAGGCCGCCCGTGGCCGGCGGCGGGGGTCTGGCGGGACCTGTGCGCGCTCCTGCGCCTCGGCCGTCCCCGGTGTCAGCAGCGCCTCGACCCGGTCGAGGAGGCCGCAGTAGGACCCCTCCCCCCGGGGGGGTAGCGGGGGTGGAGCAGGCGCCTGGGCCACCCCCAGGAGGCGCCGAATGTCACCCTCGGCGAGGCTCTCGTAGTCCTGGCGCGACAGATCGCGCTGCCGCTCGCTCTCGTTCACCTGCGCCAGCAGCTCGCAGGTGCTCAGCTCCCGCTCGCCGCGACCGACGTCGTCATCGGTGCGCCGGTTCAGATCGTTCCCCACGTCCCGGACCCGGATGGTGTTGACCTGGAAGTCGGTCACCTGGAAGAGGTCGGGGCTCGCCGCCTTCGTCGCGTGGATCGTCCCATGCCAGAGCCGGAGCCGCACGTCGATACCACCGGGCGCGTACCCGATCACCCCGCTGTCGGCGTAGATGATGCGCCGCTCGTTGGGCTGGCCGAGGTCGTAGATGGCCACGTCCTTGAGCCGGCCCGAGTTGGCGTCGACCCGGCTGGCGCGGAGGAAGAGGTTCGACGGCGGGATGGGATTGATGGCCTGCTCGGCCAGTTCCAGCGTCGGCTTCTTCCGGCCGATATCGCTGATGAGCGCCTTGAGCCGGGCGTTGCTCCGCGGGTGGATCTGGTCGGTGACGTAGTACGTCACGCAGGCCAGGACCGCCCCGGCGAGGAGCGCCGGCGCGAGCATCTGCCGGATGCTCACGCCGCTCGCCTTCATCGCGGTGATCTCGTTGTCGGCGCCGAGGTGGGTGAAGGCATAGAGGATGGCCAGCAGGAGCGCCATCGGCAGGGTCATCACCACGATGAAGGGGATCGTCAGGGCGAAGACCTCGCCGATCACCCCCCACGGGAGTCCCTTGCCGACCAGCTTCGGGAGCCGGCGGGCCACCTGGTTGAGCAGCAGGATGCTGGTCAGGGCCGCCAGCGCGAAGAAGAAGGGCGCGAGCGTCTGCTGTATGATGTACTGGTCCAGCAGGCGCAATCGCAGACGCACATTCCCTCGTGGTTGGCTGACCCCGTAAGTCGCAGTATATTCACGCGTTACCCTCCGCTCAAGGCCACGATCCAGACCCTCCGTCGCCCCGCCGTGGCGCGTGCCCTGCTCGCCCTGACGTTGCTCCTCCTCGCTCCCGCACTCGCCGAGGGGCAGGCCGACACCACCGCGCCGGGGATCCGTCTCCATCTTCCCGGGTCCGTGCCCGAGGTCCGCGTCCCGCCGGTGCACCGGCTGGCCGCCGCCGCGTTGCGCCCCGATCCCTCCGGCGTGGCCGCGGCCTGGGCCCGGGGGGTGCGCCTGGCCGTCGACTCGCTCCGGCAGGATCGGGCGGAGGCCAGGCTGTTGCTGACGCTCTACGGCCGTCCCGCGGCGACGGCCGGCGATCGGGGTCTCGCCGGTCTGGACCGGCGCTATGCCGACCTCTCCATCGAGGGGAACGCCGGGATCGAGATCCGGACCGACCGCTTCAAGAACGAGCGCTGCACCCCCTATCAGCTGCAGGACATCTCCAGCGGCTGTCAGGGCCATTTCACCCCGCCGCGGATCGACGATGAATTCGTGTTCCGGGCCGGGGGGGTCGTGGGGCAGCGGATGCACATCAACATCGATTACGACAACAAGCGCGATTTCGACGCCCTCAATGACATCCGGGTGTTCTACCAGGGCCTCCCGGACGAGGTCGTCCAGCGGGTCGAGGTCGGGACGGTCACCTTCACGGCCCCGCCGTCCCGCTTCATCACGGCGGCGGTCCCGGCGTACAGCTTCGGGATCAACACCCGGTTCGAGTTCGGGCCGCTGACCCTCGGTGTGCTGGCCGCCAGCCAGAAGGGATCTGCGGTCACCGAGCGGACCTACACGGTGGGGGCCACCACCAGCCAGCCACAGGACCGGGTCCAGCGCGACCTCGACTTCGAACAGGGACGCTTCTTCTGGGTGGTCGATCCGGCCGTCGTCGCGGGATATCCGGCGGTCGACATCCTCAACGTGCCCGGGAGCGCGGTGGACGAGTCGGTCCGCCCGGTCGAGGTCCGCCTGTATCGGTACCGCCCGAGCCAAGGGAGCGGGGTGACGCCGGGGCTCGGCGGGATCCGGGCCATCGGCTACCGGCCTGACAGCGACCAGCTTACCGGCCAGTTGCCGTGGACCCTGCTGCAGGAAGGGCA
>JANLXK010000105.1:0-7521 GCA_031365045.1 Gemmatimonadota bacterium
CCCGACGCCGCGCTTTCCAATATCCGGCTGATCGCTCCCGACTCTTCCGTCATCCTGGTGAGCGGCACTCACGCCATCGCCGATTCGATGGCGCTGATGACCGTCGTACGCGGACCACTCACTCCGGGGAAGTACACCGTGGCCTACCGCACCGCCGGCCCCGACGGGCACGTGATGCGCGGGAAATACCAGTTCACGTATCAGCCCTGAACTGCCCGCGGCACGCAGCACGACCCTCCTGATGTCCTTCCTCGACCCCTCCGCTCTGGCACGGGCGCTTGGCTATGCCGGCGCCCTCGTCTGCATCGGCGCGATCCCCGTGCGCACCCTGTTGCGACGGAGCTGGGCCGACGAGCCCGACGCCGAGGCACTCGGGGCGGCCCAACGACGACTGACGAACATCACGTTCGCCGCCTCGCTCCTCCTGCCGCTCGCGGTCCTTGTGGCGCTCCGCGCCCAGGCCCTGCAGCTGGTCGATGAGGGTGAGCGGCTCGGCGCCGCGCATTACGGCCTCGCGCTCGCGAGCGGATGGGGCGCGGCGTGGCGGGCCCAGGCCGCCGCCGCCTGCCTCGCCGTCGTGGCGTGGCTCCCGCGCCGAGGTCAGCCACGACTCGGTACCCGCCTGGCCCCGATCGCGGCACTTGCGCTGGCCGCGACGCTCCCCCTCACTGGGCATTTCCGCGTCGTGCCGAGCGGCGTGCTGCTGGGCGTGCTCACAGGGGCGCTCCATCTCATCGGCGGCGGACTCTGGCTCGGCACGCTTGCCCTCATCGTCTCGGTCGGTTGGATGGGCGGTGACGAAGGGCGTGGGTCGCGGGTGACACGCCTCATCGTGGCCTTCACGCCGGTCGCGCTCACCGGTGCCGCGATCACCGGCCTGAGCGGGGTCGCGACGGCGTGGCAGACGGTCGGCTCGCTCTCCGCCATCACCGGCACGCCCTACGGGCGCACGCTCCTCCTCAAGCTCGGCTGTCTCGTCGGTGTCGCGGCCCTCGGCGCCTACAACTGGCGCGTGGTGCAGCCGAGGCTCGCGGCCGGCACTGGCGAAAGGCTGTTGCACCGGTCGGCCCTGACCGAACTCACCCTTGGGGCGATCCTGCTGATCATCACCGCCCTTCTCGTCGTGCTTCCCGCTCCCGGACTTGACTGATGCGTGCTCTCCTGACCTGTCTCGCCCTCGTCACCCTGGCCGCGTGCGGGCGCGGACGGGAACCGGCGCCCGACCCGAAGACCGACCCCTACAAAGGGCTCGAGCTCATGCAGCCGATGGGGAAGCCGAACTTCACCCTCACCGATCTCGACGGGCACGACTTCAACTTCCGGCACGAGACCGATGGGTACCTGACCCTCCTCTTCTTCGGGTACACCAACTGCCCGGATGTCTGCCCGCTCCACATGGCGAACATCGGGGCGGTCCTGCGTGCCGCGCCACCGGAAGTGGCCAACCGGGTCAAGGTGGTCTTTGTCACCACGGACCCTGAGCGCGATTCGATCGCCGTGCTCAAGGCCTGGCTCGGACGGTTCAGCCCGCAGATCATCGGGTTGACCGGGGCGCCGGCTGAGATCGAAGCCGCCGAGCAGGCCGCACGACTCCTCCCGGCGTATCGCGACACGGTGAACAAGCTCCCCACCGGCGGCTACTCGGTGGGTCACGCGGCGCAGGTGCTCGCTTTTACACCCGACGACTCGCTCCGCGTGATCTATCCCTTCGGGATCCGGCAGCAGGACTGGGCGGACGATATCCCGAAGCTGGTGCGCGTGGGGATGCCGCGTTGACGAGGCGGACAGGCGGAGAGGCGGTCAGGCGGTCAGTGGGGTTCGTCGCACTCGTCAGCGCCTTCGCGTGCGTGCGCCCCGCCGTTCCGGCCGCGGTGGTGGTCCGTGACGCGCGTGCGTTCGAGGCGCGGCAGGGCGGGACCGGGGCGGCCTACGTTACGATCATCAATGGGACCGACAGCGCCGAGGTGCTCGACAGCGTGACGAGCGCACGGTCGCGCTTCGTATCGGCGCACGCCCAGCGCGAGACCAACGGCTACGTGACGATGACGCCGCTCGACCGCCCGTCGATCGCGGCGCACGATTCCCTGGTCTTCACGCCTGGCAGCGATCACCTGATGCTCGAAGACCTCGACCGCGACTTCAAGGCCGGCGACCAGGTGCCGCTGAGCTTCTGGTTCCACAGCACGGGCCGTCTCGATGTCACCGCGCAAGTTCATCCCTACGGTTCATGAGATCGGAGCTCGCATTGCTCTCGCTAGGCGCTAGGCGATAGGCGCTATGCAATTCTGGTGCAGCGCCACCGGCCGACCTTGGACCTGGGAGTGGCGAGCCTACCCAGGTGCGTGGCTCTTCATCCTCCTGCTCGTTGTTGGCTACACGACGCTCCGCCGCCGCGCGGCCGGCCCCTGGTCGTTCGAGCGAGTGCTCTCATTCGCCTTCGGCGTCCTCGCGGTCTGGGCCGCGATCGACTGGCCCATCGGTGTGCTCGGTTCCGGGTACCTGCTGAGCATCCACGAGGTCCAGTACCTCCTCCTCGGCATCATCGGTCCCGCACTGCTGCTTTTGGGCGTCCCGCCCGAGGTCACGCTCGCGGTCGATCCTGCCTCCCGTCTCGGCCGGACGCTCTCGTTCTGTGCGAGGCCGCTCCCCGCGCTCCTCGCGTACCATCTGGCACTCCTGGCGACCCATTTCCCGGCGCTCAGTGACGCGCTGATGCCGACCCAGCTCGGGTCGCTCGGCATCGACCTCACCTGGCTGCTGGCGGGACTCTGGTTCTGGTGGGCGGTGGTGGCGCCGGAAGGGATCAACCGGATGCGTGCGCCAGTGCGGATCGCGTACCTCTTCGCCTCGACCCTGCTCCCCACGATCCCCGCCGCATTCATCACCTTCGCGAGCTATCCGCTGTACAAGCTGTACGAGCTGGCGCCGCCGGTGGGGGATATCGCGGCCCACGCCGACCAGCAGACCGCCGGCATCATCATGAAACTCGCCGCCGACCCGATCATCTGGCTGGCGATGGGGATCATGTTCTTCCGCTGGGCCAAGCTCGAAGGGGACCCGCATCCCAACTAGGCAGCGCAACTGCAACTGACTGTCGCGAAAGCGCGAAACAACAGCCGAAAACGCAGAAGGCTCCCAGGACAGGGGAAAAGACGACGCCGGTCGCCAGCCAGGATTTGTGTGGTCTCAAGGGGAGCTCCCCCCTGAGACCACAAAGTTCAAGTACCAGGCGAGTTGCGACGTCGTTTCCCTTTGCCGGGAGCATTCTGCGCTTTCGCCCGCTTTCGCGGTTTCGCGACGATCAGTTGCAGTTGCCCTGCTATCGGCGGATGCTTGCTCTACTGCTCCGATGCCAGCGTCCGACAAAGCTCCGCGAGATGCGCCACGAACCCCGCCACGTGGTCCGGCGCCGGCGGCGGATCGGCATGCCAGGGATCCATCACCGTCATCCGCAGTACGACCAACCCTTCCGGCTCGGTCCGCCACTCCTCCATTGACCCGACGTCCAGTTCTTTCAGGAGCGCCCAGACGGCGCCGTCATACGTCGGTGACGTCAGACGGGTCCGCGTCACGAAGTAGGGCGGGGGGACGCTCCCGGGTGAGCCGCTCAGGTGGCGGTAGAGCCGTTCATTGAACGCATTCACCTGGGCGAGGGTGTGATGCGCCGGGGCGCGGACCGTGAAATTCACGATGTTGATGTCAGGCAGGGGGAGCATCACGGCGCGGCACCCCGAGAGATCTGCGGACGCCAGCGCCTCGTGCAGGCGCTGCGCGCCGACGACGGTCCGTTCGATCAGGTGACCGTACCCGTCCTCGTGGAGCGGCACGACCTTGTGGCTGAGCCAGGTGGCTGCCGCCGCCGCCCCCGGGCGTGACCCCTCCAGGCTGTACCGTCCAAGGAACCGCTCCTCGGACGGGGCCTGCATGGTGGCCGGCATGAGATACGGGGGGTCGAGCGCGACCAGTTCGCGCGCGCGGCGGTCCTTGAGCAGGAAGGCGCCGGCGGCATACGGCACGTAGCCCAGCTTGTGCGGGTCGATCGACACCGAATCGGTCCGGCCCAGCGCCATCATCGCCTCCACCCATCCCTGCTCGGGCCACGCGATGCCGGTCGACTTCCGGATCTCGCGGGCGCTCCGCCGGGTGCCGTCGCGCTTCCACGTCACCGCCGCGGCGTAGCCGCCGTAACAGGCGTCGCTGTGCAGGTGGAAAGCGACGCCCAGTTCCTTCTGCGCCCGGTCGCGGACGTCCGCGATCTGATCCAGCCGGTCGACGGCGCTTTCCTCGGTGGTGCCACAGACGCTCACCAGGGCGAGCACCGGCGTCCTGCTCTTCGCGCACGCCACCAATCGGTCCCAGAGCGCGTCGGGGTCCATCCGGCAGTGCGCGTCGACCGGCACGAACCGGAGCTGTTGCCCGCCGATGCCGAGGGCCCGGACGATCTTCTCCCAGGAGTAGTGGGCCGTCGCGGCGACGAGTACCACCGCGGCGGGGAGGGGATCGCCGTAGTTCTGCCCCAGTCGCAGCGTGTAGTCCTGGTACCCGACGGTCGACAGCGAGTTGGCGTCGAGCGCCGCGCGCGCCTCGGCCGCCGGTACCTGGGCGCTGAAGGCCTCGAGCAGGTCGAGCGCGGCGGCGGGGTCGAGGTTGAGCGATTGCCAGAGGTCGAACGTGCTGAGCGGTGCGCGGGTGCCATCGGGCAACCGGGCCTCCAGCAGCACGCCCAGTTCGCGGGCCGCGCCGGCCACCGCGAGCGGGAGGTAATGCGTATTCCGCGCGATCCAGATCGCCTCGAAATTGGCGAGGGTGCCACCGGACGTGAGGTGCCCCCAGCTCCGGTCGGGCACGTAGCCGACCATCTTCGCCAGGTCCGACGCCACCTCCAGCTCCATCGCCGTCGTGGCCGGTGAGGTCTCGGCCGCCACATTGTTCGGGTTGTAGAGCATCGCCGCGAAGTAGCCCACCTGCGCGGCGAGGGTCTGCTCGTAGAGCATGTGGCCGAGGTAGCGGCCGCTGAAGAAGGGAAGGTCCTGCTTGAGCTTCGCGAGCAGCGCGGTGAATTCCTGCGAGAGCACGCTCGTGGCCTCGAGGTACCCCTCGCTCCGCTTGTCGCTCTCCCGGATCACGACCCCGTCCTCGGGGTGGTAGTTGCGGCGCCAGAAGGAGTGATCGCGGAGCGCCTCGACGATGAGGCGTTCCATCAGTTCGGCGTTCTCCGCCCGGGGGCCGAGGAACCAGGCGCGCTGGGCTTCGCTGGAATTCGTGCTCATGCCGAAATGAAGCGGAGCGGGAGGGTTCTCGGAGTGAAGGCAATATGAAGATTTCTTCAACTATGTTCCTTCAGGGCGAACTCCAAGCTGCTGCAGGGCAACTGCAACTGATGGTCTCTCCCGTGCTTCCGTGACGATCAGTTGCAGTTGCTGTCCTTGAGACGATGCTTGGCCTCAGCGAGGACCGCCGCTAGACTCCTCTGGCAATGCTCGTCGCCCTCTGGCTGCTCCAAGCCGCCCCTCACCCCACGTACCCGGTCCTGCACCTGACCCAGCCGAAAGAGTGGGTCGACGCGGGACATGTCGCCCCCTACACCGCGGCGATAGTGAGGCGCGCGCGGGCGGAGCTCAGCACCGAGCCGCCCCCGGAGCCGATCGCCGCAACGCCCCGCGACATCAGTCTCTGGCGGTCTGCCGGTACCGCCTTCGCGCTCGAAGGGATGACGCGGAGCCTCCTCAGCAGGAGCCGCGGGATCTCCCGGGTCCACGAATTTGTCCCGCCGGTGGTGCGGGTCTGGCCCACGCTCCCGACGCCCCGGTCCGACGCCCTGCTCCCGGCGCGGCGGATCATCGCGTTCTACGGCAACCAGAAGTCGACCCGGATGGGGATCCTGGGTGAACTTCCGCCGGCTGAGATGCTGGCTCGGCTGGAGCGGGTGGCCGCCGAGTGGACCGCCGCCGATCCCTCGACACCCGCCGCGCCGGCGCTCCATCTCATCGCCACGGTGGCACACGGCGCACCCGGGATCGACGGGAAGTACCGGATCCGCCACGGCCCCGACGTCATCGAACAGGTCATCGGGTGGGCCGCGACGCGCGGATGGCTCGTTATCCTCGACATCCAGGTCGGTCAGAGCACCATCGCCGCCGAGCTCCCTCGACTCCTGCCTTACCTGGCGCGGCCCAACGTCCATCTCGCGCTCGATCCCGAGTTCGCGATGAAGGACGGACGGCTGCCGGGCCAGTACATCGGGACGGTGGACGCGCGTGAAGTGAACCAGGCGATCGGTGTCCTGGAGCACCTGGTCGACTCGCTCCACCTCCCGCCGAAGGTCGTGGTGGTGCATCGTTTCACGCGCGACATGCTCACCAACGCCCGGTCGATCAAGGTCGACCCGCAGGGGCGGGTGCAGGTGGTGATCGACATGGACGGCTTCGGGACGCCGGGGGGGAAGCTCGGCATCTGGCACCACGTGATCCTGCGGTGGCCGGTGCAGTACACCGGTCTCAAGCTCTTCACCAAGAGCCGGAACGATACCCCGATGATGGAGCCGAGCGAGGTGCTGGAGCGGTTCTGGCCGGCGCCGGTGTACATCCAGTACCAGTAGGCGCGAGAGGCGCGAAAGTCGCGTCAGAAGGCATTTTCGCGCCTCCCGCGCCTTACGCGCCTCTCTCCCTTATATTTGCCGCCACGGCGCCGTAGCCAAGTGGTAAGGCAGAGGTCTGCAAAACCTCCATCACCGGTTCGACTCCGGTCGGCGCCTCTTTACGTAGCAAGGACTTAGGCCACCTCGAGAGGGGTGGCCTTTGCCGTAGGACAAAACTTTGGACAAAACTGGGCGCAGTCTGGGCCCCGAAGGGGGATCGGCAGGATGGTGGCCCGAGGGCCAAGAGGAAGCCCCATCCATTTCTGAGCGGGGTTTCGTCCATCCCCAGGCTCCTAGTAAGAAACCTGCCCGAGCGCGTGCCACTTGGAATCGAAGACCACTGCGACGTTGAACTCCCCTTCGCGGTGGCTTTGGTTTGTGACCACGTAACGACCACTTCCGACCTTCAAAACAATTACCTGAACCGGTCCAGTGGGGGCTGCGACACCTAGTTCGCCATAGTAGGCCTGTGCCGCGGTTGCACACGTTCTAGTTGACGTGACGAACGCAACCTTGCTCGCAGTCGTCAGCGGCAGATTGTACATCGTGCGACGAGCATTGGCGGTTGAGTCTGTGCTGGTAACCACCCGCACAATCGCGTTCCGGTAGGCAACCACATCATCAAGTGAGGTATTCGCACACTGGAACGACTGGGCGATCGCGCAACCAGTCACAGTGATTGACAATATCAGTGCGGATGTGACCGCGCGGACCAATGGGGAGATTCTAGTGATCATAGCTGAACAGTGGGCTCCGTTAGAGGACACTGCATTGATTGAGCGCATTGTAGCGAGCCTTGCGAATGACGTTTGTCGGTCCATTAAGCCGAGTAGTCCCCGGTGGGACAAAGTAGACCTTATTGCTGTCGACAATCATCATTGGAA
>JANLXK010000111.1:0-1079 GCA_031365045.1 Gemmatimonadota bacterium
GGCGAAGATCGCCTCCGCCACGGGGAACTGTCCCGCTTCGAGGCCGAGCCGTTCCTGATACCAGGGGAAAAGATGGAGCGGCTTGAAGTGAACGCTCGTGCCGATCCCGTCCTCGCGGAGCGCCATCGCCAAGCCGTTTCGATCCATCTTCGCGCCGGCGGCCGTCGAGACATCGATCTGGTAGAGATGCCACGCGTGGCGCATTCCGGAGAGCGTGACCGGCGTCGTGACACCCGCCACGCCCGCCAATCCCGCCCCATACCGCGAAGCGATCGACTCACGCTGATCGCGCATCGCCTCCGCGCGCGCGAACTGCGCGAGCCCAAGCGCCGCCTGGAGGTCGGTGAGGTTGTACTTCCACCCCAACTCCATCACGTCGTACTCCCACCAGCCGCCCTTGCCGTAGCGCGACCAGGCGGCCGACGACAATCCATGGAGCGAGAGACTCCGCACTCGATCGGCCCACTCCTCGCGCGTCGTCACGACCATGCCCCCCTCGCCCGCGGTCACCACCTTCGTCGCGTAGAAGGAGAAACAGGTGATGTCGGCCTGCGCCCCGACCGGCGCCGACCAGATGCGCGCCGTCAGCGAATGGGCCGCGTCTTCCACGACCGGGATGCCGTGCGTTTTGGCGATCTGCTCGATCTCGGCGGCGCGGCAGGGATGGCCCGCCATCGAGACCGTGACGATCGCGCGCGTTTTCTTCGTGATGGCGCGCTCGATCGCGGCGGGGTCGATGTTCTTCGTCGCGCGCTCGACGTCGGCAAAGACGGGGCGGGCGCCAGTGTAGAGGATCGTTTCGCCGGTGGAGACGAAGGTGTAGGGAGTGGTGACGACCTCGTCGCCCTGCTTCAAGCCGAGCGAGAGGAAGGCGAGGTGAAGTGCGGCGGTGCAGGAGGAGAGGGCGACGGCGTGGTAGCCGCCCGAGGCACCCGGCGCCGTCGATTCCGTATCGCCTGCCGCGACGGAGGATCCGACGTACTTCGCGACCGCCTGCTCCAGCTCTTTCGCCTTGGCACCGGTGGTCAGCCAGCCCGAGCGAAGAACCGCCGTGACCGCGGCGACTTCCGCGTCGGTGA
>JANLXK010000137.1:0-2405 GCA_031365045.1 Gemmatimonadota bacterium
GAGTCGGACAGCCTGGCGCTCCGGGTGCGCGGGGCGGGGAAGAAGCAGGAAGTGATGACGGTGGAGGCGTTTCTGCAACGAGTCGGGGAGGAAGTGAGGGCCCGCTCCATGGTGCCGTAGAGAACGATTTCAAGGTGACAAACGTCGGCTTTCAGCGTAATTTCCCGCGCAGCAAACCCAAACCGGATCAGTACCCCGTGAGTGATAGCACGACCCCAGTCATCGTTTCCGCCGTCCGCACCCCCATCGGCCGCTACCTCGGCGGGCTGAGCAGCTTCAGCGCGCCCCAGTTGGGCGCGCTTGTCATCAAGGAAGCCCTCGTCCGCGCCAAGCTCGATGGTGGCAAGGTCGACGAGGTCATCTTCGGCCAGGTGCTGCAGGGAGGCTCCGGTCAGGCCCCCGGGCGCCAGGCGCTGATCCATTCCGGCATCCCCGGTAGCGTCCCCGCGCTCACCATCAACAAGGTGTGCGGTAGCGGCTTGAAGGCCGTCATGCTCGCGGCCCAGGCGATCAAGGCCGGCGATGCGCAGGCGATCGTGGCCGGTGGCCAGGAAGCGATGAGCTCCTCGCCGCACTATGTCTACGGCTACCGCAACGGGATCAAGGCCGGCGACCAGACACTCGTGGACGGGATGATCCGCGATGGGCTCTGGGACTCGTTCGGCAATGTGCATATGGGGGAGTACGCCGAGTACACTGCGGACAAGAGCGGTGTAACGCGGGCGGAGATGGACGAGTTCGCCTTCAAGAGCCATCAAAAGGCGGTGGCGGCCATCGAGGGGGGCAAGTTCACCGCCGAGATCCTCCCGGTGACGGTGGCGGGGAAGACGCCAGTCACCGTGAGCAAGGATGAAGGGCCGCGGAAGGACACCTCGGTCGAGGCGCTCGCCAAGCTCAAGCCCAGCTTCCGGAAGGATGGGCGGGTCACCGCCGGCAACGCGCCGGGGCTCAACGATGGCGCGAGTGCGCTCGTGGTCACGTCGCTCGCCTTCGCGAAGGCCAATGGCCTCCCGGTGCTTGCCAAGATCACCGGCTACGCCACTGGCGGCGGCGACCCGAAGGAGCTCTTCTTCGCGCCGATCCTCGCGGTCCAGAACCTGATGAAGAAGACGGGGGCCAAGATCACCGACTACGGCCTGATCGAGGCCAACGAGGCCTTCGCGGTGCAGGCGATCGCGGACGGCCGAGCGCTGGGCTGGGATTTCGACAAGGTGAACGTGAACGGTGGCGCGATCGCGCTGGGGCACCCGATCGGGGCCAGCGGCGCGCGGGTGTTGACGACCCTCCTCTACGCGATGGCCGACCGGAAGGTCTCGACCGGCCTCGCGACCCTCTGCCTCGGTGGCGGCAACGCCGTGGCCCTCAGCGTGGAGAAAGCGTGATGACGACCCAGACCCTCGCAGGCGCCGTGCCCGCCACCCGCGCGCACCCCGTGCGCAAAGCGATCGCCGTCGCCCTGGGGGCGACGTTCGTGGCCCTGGTGGCGCAGTTCGAGATCCCGGTGCCCTTCAGCCCGGTGCCGGACACACTGCAGGGCGGGGCGCTGTTGCTGGTCGGTCTTGCGCTCGGGCCTCGACTTGGTGCCGCGGCGCTGGTGACGTATCTCCTCGCGGGTGTGGCCGGGCTGCCGGTCTTCGCCGGGGGGAGCTTCGGCGTCCTCAAGATCATCGGCCCGACCGGTGGCTACCTCCTCGCCTTCCCGATCGGCGCCTTCGTGGCCGGCTGGGTCGCGACGCACGCGACCCGGATCATCGCTCCGATCCGCTACCTCCTCGGCGCGATGGCCGGGATGGCGGTGGTGCACCTCGGTGGCTGGTCGTGGCTCACGATCGTCACGGGGAACCCCGGTGCCGCGTTCGCGATGGGTGTGGTGCCGTTCGGGCTGACCGACATGATGGAGGTCGCGCTCGCCTCCGGACTCGGGCTCGCCCTCAGCGGTCCCGTCCGTCGCGTCCTGTAAGCCATTGACCGAGCAGACGGTGACCCGCTGGAAGGCGATCGGTTGGACGGTCGCCTTCTTCGCGTGCAGCATCGTGGCAGTAGTGCTGGTCGGGATGGTGATCGGGCGCCTGGTGCCCCCGCCGCACGGCCTCTGGGTAAGCGTGGTGGCGCAGGTGGTCGGGTTCGGCACCGCGACCTGGTTGGTCGGTCGAATGTTGATGAAGCTGAGCTGGAGCGACCTCCGGTATGCCGGGGTGGGGGTGCCGTGGAAGGGATTCGGGGTGGGGCTCGGGATCGGGGCGCTTCCGGCCGTTCTCGCGCTGGTGATCGCGGCGCCCGCGGGGCATGCGGGGTGGGCGCTCGACGGCGGGACCTTCGGGGAGTGGGCCCGCGCGGTCGGGGGGCTGGCCGTGCTCCTCCTCCCGGCGGCCTTCAGCGAAGAGATCCTCTTCCGTGGCGTCGGC
>JANLXK010000166.1:0-1159 GCA_031365045.1 Gemmatimonadota bacterium
TCGAGATCTTGCGGTTGCGGGGGTGCCGGCACTCCCGCAAGGAGAAGTGCTTTCGTTGTTTCGCGCTTTCGCGGTCCCCACTCTCACTTTGCGGTGAGGCCGCGGTCCAGTCCGAAGCCCGCAGGGGGCTGCGAAACCGCGAAAGGGTGAAAGCACTCTCCCCTGTTCGTATGCCGGCCTCCCCGCACCCACGAACATCATGATCCTGTGATCGCGAGGTGGCCGCACTCCAGCACGGGAAAGTGCTTTCGCCTATCTCGCGCTTTCGCGATCGGCGGTGGGGTATGCGCAGAGGCCGGCCCGCTGCCAGCAGGTGATCGCGAAACGGCGAAACGCGCGAAAGCGCTGCTCCGACCCGGGAGGCGGCCTTCCAGCCGCCACGAACATCCTGATCTTGTGGGTGCGTGGTGGCCGCGACCCAGGAAGGAAAAGCGGTTTCGCTGACTTCGCGCTTTCGCGATCAACAGTTGAAAAGTGCGAGGGACCTGCACGAACCGCGGCAGATCCCTCGAACTTGCCAACTTGCCGTCTTGCCGCTTCCTACTGGACCGACACCGTGATGCTGTACCCCGCCGTGGAGCGCTGGGCGAAGTTGGAGTTGGCCGCCACCTGCTCCATCGTGACGACGTAGTTGGCGACCACGCCGACGTCAGGGACGAAGAGACCGACGAGGACGCCATCGGTGATCGGACCGGCGACCACGACGCGGGTCAGGTTGCCGGGGACGATGTTGTAGCTGCCGTCGAGCACCATCGCCGAGCCGGCGATGCTATCCACCGGACCGCCGTTGACGCGGAAGAGGAGCGCGCCGTCGCCGGTGTTGGGGGTGTTGAGCGTAAGGATCAGGACCCCGGGCGTAGGGCCGCCGCCATCGCCGCCACCGCCGCCGCAGCCTGCCGCGAGGGCGACCAGCGCCAGGGAGATGAGAGCACGAGTGGGGCGCATGGTCACTGCTCCTTGGTCGGGGCGGCGAGCGGGTGGCCGCGCATCACCCGCTGCAGCAGGCCGGGGGCGGGCACGATGGCGTTGGCCTTCAGGTAGGCGAGGTAGTCGCCCAGATCATAGACCGCGTTGTTGTTGCCGACCGCATCGAGGTAGGTCGCCTGCGGTGAGGTGAGCGCCGTGACCCCGAGAATGGCTTTGGTGGCCTGGAGGTAGG
>JANLXK010000199.1:0-1058 GCA_031365045.1 Gemmatimonadota bacterium
GGGTCGACCAGCAGGAGTCGGAGCTCCTCCTTCCGCTGGTACCGATAGATGAGGCTCGTGAGGATCGCGTTGATCCCCACCGACTTGCCGGTGCCCGTGGCACCCGCCACGAGCAGGTGCGGCATCTTGGCCAGGTCGGCGATGATCGCGCGCCCTTCGACGTCCTTGCCGAGGGCGATCGGGAGGATCCGGTCCTCGGAGTCCCAGGCGTCGCTCTCGAGGATCTCGCGCAGGCGCACGAACTCCGCCTTCGGATTCGGCACCTCGATCCCGACCACGTCCTCTCCCGGCACCCGCGCGACCCGGATCGAGCGCGCCTTCATCGCCAGCGCCAGGTCGTCGGCCAGCGCCACCAGGCGGTTCATCTTCACCCCGGCTTCCAGCCGCACGTAGAACTGGGTGACGACAGGACCGGAGGTGAAGTCCTCGACCTTGGCCTGCACGCCGAAGGTCGCAAGGGTCTCCTGCAGCCGCTGCTGCAGCAGCTTCAGCTCCTCGCGCAGCTGCCCCGGATCCACCGCCGGCTTGTGCGGGGTGAGGATATCGGTCTCCCACCGGTCGCTCGGGTCGAGCGGCTCCCCCGCGGCCACGGCGGGCGCCGGCTTGGTCTTGGCCGGCTTCTTCGGCTTGGACGGCCGCTTGGCCCGTGGCGCCTGCGAGTCGTCGATCGAGCCGTCCGCGAGATCATCGACTTCGACCTGCGAGGTCTGGATGGAGGGCTGGAACTTCGGCGCGGTGGAGGGATCCATCGTGCGCCCGTCCGCCCGTGCGCCCGTGCGCTTCTCCAACCGCGCCAGCGGATGCCACGCCACCGTCAGGATGGTGAGGGTGGACAGCGCCAGGAACCCGACCAGGACCGTGATCGGCTTGCCCAGCACGCCAGCGAGAGCGTTCGCGAGGAAACCCGGAAGCCACCCCACCAGTCGAGGCACGAACTCCCACTGTGACAGCTCGGGATCGAAGGCGCGGGCATCGACCGTGGCGATCGCCCCGATGAAGAACGGCACCAGCACCGCGAGCCCTCCGACGAGGATCGCCGTGCGCTTCATGTCGAGCCG
>JANLXK010000204.1:0-1235 GCA_031365045.1 Gemmatimonadota bacterium
ACCCCTGACTCCCCCTTGCGCACAATCGATAGATCAGTCCGGAGATCGGTGGGCGATGAGCATTTCCGCGGGCCAGTCCTGACTTGCCGAAACGGCCCGTGCCCTACAACGCGAAGGCCGCGCGAAATGCGCGGCCTTCGACCTTTAGAGGAGCAACCGGGGCGACCCGCCTCTCGGAAGGCCGCCCCGATCTCCTTCACCAGGCTTGTTGGGAGCCTAGCGACCTGCCCGCGATAAATCGCGGGCCCACATCGGTCTCAACCGCACTCCGAGAACCCGCACACGTGGCACTTGGCGCACCCTTCCGCCATCTCCAGCTGCGAGCCGCAGTCGGGGCAGGCGCCGACCAGCGTCGGGTCGTTGAGCTTCATGTTGATCTGACGGTCGCCGGCGGTGACTCGGCTGATCTGCTCCATCAGCGGCCCCTTGTCCATCGTCGGCACCGCCAACCCGGGGAGTTCGGTCTGCACACCCTGCTTCTCCTGCATCCACTTTTCGATCGCGATCCCGACGGCGTCCGGGACCGACATCACCTTGTTCGCGCCCAGTCCGATCACCTTGTCGGAACTGATGCCGCGGAGCTGACGGTGGATGGCTGGCAGCGGGATCCCCGACCGGAGCGCCAGCGAGATGAGCCGGCCGATGGCCTCGACCATGGACATCAGCGCCCCACCCGCCTTGCCGAGGCTCATGAAGACCTCCATCGGCTGGCCCTTCTCGTCCTCGGTGATGGTGACGTACATCGCCCCGAGCGGGCTCTCAACTCGGCGCACCACACCCTTCAGCGCTTCCGGACGCATCCGCATCTGGCGGCGCTGGAGATTCTCGGCCTCGAGCTCGTGCACCATCTTGCGGAGGCGGTCGATCTCGGCCTCCTTCTCGGCCATCTCGCCCTGCAGGTCGGCGATCTCGGTCGGCGAGGCGGCGAGGGGCGAGGCGGCGAGGTTGAGGTCGGATCGAGCTTCTGACTTGCCGCTGCTGATCGCCTGCTCCGCCACCTTCTGGGCCACGGAGCCGGTGCTCAACACCTGCATGTCGCGGCTCCCGTCACGGTAGACGGTCACGCCCTTGCAATTGAGCGCGTAGGCGAGGCGGTAGATCTCCTCGACGTACGACTCGGAGGCGTCGTTGGCGAAGTTGCAGGTCTTCGAGATGGCGGAGTCATTGTACTCCTGGAACGCCGCCTGCATCCGCACGTGCCACTCCGGCTTGATCTCGTTGGCCGTGGTGAAGAC
>JANLXK010000259.1:0-3729 GCA_031365045.1 Gemmatimonadota bacterium
CGACCGCGCCGCCCGGGATGACGCCGACCACCTCGAGCCCCGGCCGAATGGCGTCGCCGTAGTACTGGTTCTCGCCCGCGACGAGCGCGTCGGCGTCGCCCTGGGCCACCATCATCGCGCCGAAGACGGCGGGTTCGGCCACCCGGCGGCGGGCCTCGCCGCGGGTGACTCCCTTTCGCTGGCGCCGCTGCCAGTAGGCGGTGGTGTACCGCTCCTTGGCCTGGTGCTTGGCGGGATCGATCACCTCGATGCCGTGGAGCGGGACCCCCGCCTCGGTCGCGGCCTCGAACACTTCGCGTTCGTCCCCGACGAGCAGCGGGTGGCAGCTCCCCTCGTCGGCCAGGATGCGCGCGGCCCGGATCACCCGCGCATCCTCGGCGTCGCTGAACGCCACCCGCTGCGGGTCGGCCGCTGCGCGATAATGGAGCCCGCGCATGATGGCCCGGGCCCGGCCGAGCCGTGCCTCGAGCTTGGCCTTGTACTCGTCCAGGTCGATCGTCTCCCGCGCCACGCCCGACGCGATCGCGGCCCACGCCACCGCCGGCGCCACGCTCAGGAGCACCCGCGGGTCGAATGGCTTGGGGATGAAATAGTCCTTGCCGTAACGCAACGACTCGAGGCCGTAGGCCTTGAGCACGGTGTCGGGGACATCCTCCTTGGCCAGCGTCGCGAGCGCGCGGGTCGCGGCCATGATCATCTCCTTGTTGATCTTCCGGGCCCGCACGTCGAGGGCGCCCCGGAAGAGGAAGGGGAAGCCCAGGACGTTGTTGACCTGGTTGGGGAAGTCGGTGCGGCCCGTGGCGATGACGGCGTCGGGGCGGGTGGCCCGCGCCACGTCGGGCATGATCTCGGGGTTGGGATTGGCCAGCGCGAAGATGATCGGCCTCGGGGCCATCGCCTTGAGCATCTCCGGGCTCACCACGTTGGCGGCCGAGAGCCCGACGAAGACGTCGGCCCCCGCGAACGCCTCAAGGATCGTCCGCCGCTTGCTCGGGTGGGCGAACTTGGCCTGCCACTGGTCGAGGTCGGTGCGGTCGGCATGGATCACGCCGGTCTTGTCGCAGACGGTGATGTTGGTGCGGACGACGCCGAGGCGGACATAGTGCTCCGCGCTCGCGAGGGCGGCGGCGCCAGCACCCACGAAGACGACCTTGATCTGATCCAGCGTCTTGCCCTGGAGCTCGACCGCGTTGAGCAGCGCGGCGCCCGAGATGATCGCGGTGCCGTGCTGGTCGTCGTGGAACACCGGGATGTCGAGCCGCTCGCGGAGCGTCTCCTCGATCCGGAAGCAGTCGGGCGCCTTGATGTCCTCGAGGTTGATCCCGCCGACCGTGGGGGCGAGCATCTCGCAGAAGCGGATGACGTCATCCGGGTCGGGGGCGTCGATCTCGAGGTCGAAGACGTCGAGGTCCGCGAACGCCTTGAAGAGCATCGCTTTCCCTTCCATCACCGGCTTCGAGGCCAGCGGCCCGATGTTGCCGAGGCCGAGGACTGCGGTGCCGTTGCTCACCACCGCCACGAGGTTGCCGCGGGCGGTGTAGCGGTACGCGTCTTCTGGCCGCGCCTGGATCGCGAGGCAGGGCTCGGCCACGCCGGGGGTGTAAGCGAGGGAGAGGTCCCGCTGGTTCTGGAACCGCTTGGTCGCCACCACCTGGATCTTGCCGGGGCGGCCTTCCTCGTGGTACCGGAGTGCGTCGTCGCGTTTGCGATCGGCCATCAGGGACTCACGGGAGCGGGAACGACCGGGATCGTGTCGGGGGCGGGGCGGGGGCGCAGGTCGGTCGGCTGGTGGTACACCCAAAGGACGGTGGCGATGTCGGCGGCGCTCGGCGCGTCGACGGCGGGGAAGTCGTACATCAGGTCCTCGGGGTCGGGGCTGTGCTTGAAGAGCCCGAGCGCGTGACCCAGCTCATGGGCCGATACCCGCGCCAGACAGGGCCCGGTGAGCGGGTCGGACAGGAGATAATTGGGGTAGATGTAGATCCGGATCGGGGTCAGGAGACGAGTGTGGTCGGGGGCGCTGACGGTGACATCCGTCGCCCCCTCGCACGGTCCCGCGATCGCCGCGAGCCGGGTGGGCCGGGGCGCCGACCCCGCGGGGGGGACCATCATGCGGACGATGACATCCGCATGAGCGGAGTCGCCCGTCAGGGCGGCGTCGAACTCGCCGTAGATCAGCTCCCCCTTCCAGATCCCGATCGCCGCGGTCAGGTCGGCGCGGAGGTCGGCGGTGTCCTGGACCCAGATCCTGAGGGGGAGCGAGGCGGCCGGCCACTTGAAGTCCACCGTGTCGGTGATCGTGTCGCCGGCGACGTAGATAACGCCATCGATGGTGTCGGTGGTCTGGACCACGTCGGTCACGATGAGGGTGTAGCCGTATCCATTGGGGCGGATGGGGCCGGCGATCTCATTGCACCCGACCAGGGCCGCGAGCCCACAGCCGACGGCCCACAGTAGGAGCGTGCCGCGCCCCCGCGCCCCCGCGTCCTCGCGCCCACTCATCGCCCCACCCCCACGCTCAGCGTCACCCGATGCACGGTCTGGCTCCCGGTATACCCGTTCAATTCCAGCTGTCTGGTCGAGAAGCCGTGGACGTCGTAGCGGAGTGCCGCGTTCAAATGCAGCGTCGCGGTCAGCGGCCGGTCATACTCCAGCGCGGCGGTCCCCATCGGCTTGATCGGGCGCCCGGCCTGGAAGACCCCCGCCTTCTCGCTCGTGGCGTAGCTGATCACTCCGATCCCCGCCCGCCACTTGAGGACGTCGACGAAATGCCCACGGATCCCGCCGCTCAATGCGATCGTCCGCATCCCCGCCACCCGGGTGGTGCCGCTCGACTGGTGGCTCTCCAGCGTCGCGGTCGTCACCTGGAACTCAGCGGTCGCATCGAGCGGGGTCCGCGTACGCAACGGCAGCGAGACCTCGCCGACGAGGGTCGGCGCGATCGTGGGCCGCAGTGTCACCGAACTCCCGGCGATCTGATCGGTCACCATCGTGGTCGTGTAGGTCGCGCCCAGGCGGGCGTTCCAGGAGATCTGGGCGGCGAGCGTGCGGGACGGCGAGACGACGAGGAGGAGCCCAAGGAGTGCGGCCAGCCCACGGTGGGGAAAGGACATAGGCGGGTAAGATAGCCGGGAAATGGGGGTTTGGGCAGGGTTCCAGTTTGTAAGACGTTGTGGAGTAAGGAGTTAGTACACAGTCCCTCCCCCCGGCCCCTCCCCCTGATGCGCCCTCTCCCCCCGACCACCTCTCCGATTGCGCCCTCTCCCCCCGACCCCCTCTCCCTGTCGGGAGAGGGGGAGTGCTGCGTCGCGTAGAAATGGTGACGGTGTTCTCTCGATGTGTTGTACCGTCGAGCATGCGTGATGACCCCCGCCGAGGATTCCTCGGCCCTGGCCACTACTGGCCCGCAAAGATCGAGGCCGCTCGGCGCCTTCGACGTGACTCCACACCAGCCGAGCGCAAGGCGTGGGCCATCCTGCGTCGTGGCGGAATCGATGGTCGGCACTTTCGCCGTCAACAGGTCGTCGAGGGCTTCATCGTGGACTTCTTCTGCGCGAAACTCCGGCTTGTGATCGAGCTGGATGGCTCGGTGCATGATGGTGAGGAACGTTCACGATTGGATGGGCTGCGAGATGACAAACTGCGGAGCCTTGGTCTTCGGGTAGTGCGGATCAAGAACGAAGAGGTGAGCCGCGAGCACTTGCAAAGGATCGTGCAAACAGCGACCCC
>JANLXK010000293.1:0-3954 GCA_031365045.1 Gemmatimonadota bacterium
TCGCCACCCGGAGATCGATCACCTTCCCATCCACCCGGATCGCCGCGCGCCCGTCCTGAGTGATTAGTGGATTGGCGACGTCGAGCTTGGCCAGCACCTTCACCCGCCGCACCGCGGCCGAACCGGCGCTGGGGGGAAGCCGCATCACCTCGCGCAGGACGCCGTCCACGCGGTACCGCACCACCAGGCCGCTCTCCTCCGGATCGAAGTGCACGTCGCTCGCGTGGTCGCGCACCGCTTCGGCCAGGAGGGCCCCCACCAGCTTCGCCACCGGCGCTTCGAGGGCGGGGTCGCGCGCCTGCTGCACCTCCTCCAACTCGATGTCGGTGTCGATCTCAGCGTCCTCGAGGCCTCCCAGCAGCCGCTCGACCGACGCTTCCGGTCGGTACAGCTCATCGAGGCGCTGGGCGATCTGCTCGGGTGCGGCCACGGCGAATGCCACTTCGCGCCCGGTCAGGAAGCGCAATTCGCTCTCGATGTTGAGGTCGCGCGGGTCGGACGTCGCCAGCGTGATCTTCCCCGAGTCGGCCGAGAGGGCCACGACCTTGTACCGACGCGCCACCGTCTCCGGCAGGAGGGGCGTCAGGCGGATGTCCGCGGTGGCCAGGTCGGCCACCGGCACCTTGAAAGCTGCGGCCACCGCCGATGTGATCGCGGCGCTCGTCGTCCACCCCCGGTTCAGGCACCCCGTCCAGAGCGACTCATCGGCCACCTCCCCCGCGATCGCGAGCTGGGCGGGCGTGACGAGCCCCGCCTCCACCAGCGGCCGGGCGAGCCAGCTGTCGAGGAAAGGGTACTGCGAGGCGGTGATCCGGTCCGTCACGATCGAGGTGTCCTTGAGGCTGCGGGGGACACCTCGATAGTTACGCCCCTCAGGTCCACACCGCAACGGCCTCAAAACGCGGAGCGTGGCCTCCTAGGGCTCGATGAGCTGGGTCACCGTCCCCGTGGTGGGACCGCAGAGCACGCTCAGCTCGCTGCTCGGGCCCCCCAGCAGGTTGGAGGCTGCGGGACAGATGGCCGGATCGCCGGTGGTGAGGGCGAGGCTTCCGACCTGGGTCGGGGTCCCTCCGCTGACGATCGTGACCTGCGTCCACTGGAGCTGCCATCCCGTACCCGAGAACGGATTGTTCGGCGGCACGTACCCCGCCAGGTCGACGGGCACGGCGCCTAGGGTTCCGGCGGCGGGCCAGGCAGCGGCGGAGTCGAAGTAGATCATCACCGCGATCCGGATCGCCCGCATCGAACCGACGGCATTGGTGGCCAGCGCCCGCGACCGCGCCCGCTGGAACCGGGGTACGGCGATCCCGGCCAGCAGGCCGACGATGCAGACCACGATCAGCAGTTCGATGAGGGTGAACCCGCGGCGTCCGTTCACGGGGTCACCGTCGGTACAGGGCTCGGGGGGCGCGTGACCACCGGAGGGGAATCCATGCCGAACAGGTGGCCTATCACGAACACCGTCACGGTGCGGTCCTCCGCGAAACTGGCGATCGCGAACGTCGAATCGCCGGTCGGGGTGTAGTCGGCACCGGGGAGGGTCACCCCGGCCTCGGCCAGCGAATTGGGCAGCACCCCGACGCTGTCGCGCCAGGCCACGACCAACTGAGCCGCACCGAGCAGCGCGGCCTGCCACGAGGAGGCTTCATCCGGGGGACGGACCGGGGCGGGGGGCGGGGGCGAAAAAGGCTTGAAGATCCAGACGGCCGCGACCACCGGTGGCAGCAATACCGCCAGGACCGCGCGGAGCACCGCTCCCCTGGTCTTCTTCGGGGGGCGTTTCTTGATCTCCGCGGTGGTCTTCTTCTTCTCGACGATCTCCTTCAACAGATCCTGATAGGCGGCGGAGACCTTGTCGCCGGCCGGCTGCGCCCCTGTCGTCCGTGCCGCCGGCTTGGCGGGCACGGCTACGCTCGCCTTGGGGGCGGGGGGTTTTGACGGACGCTGGGGGGGACGGTCGTCGGATGACAATAGAGTGTGTGGGGATTCGCCATAAAGTACTGCCGAACGCCACATAAAGGCCAGTTCAATTACCAACTCTTCCACCCCCTGCTACCATTGACCGATGCGCCCTGCGTCCCTGCTTGTGATCGGTCTTGGCCCCTCCGGGGGCTCCTTGGCGTGGACCGCGGTCCGGGCCGGAGTCCCTCGGGTGGTCGGATACTCCAGCGAACGGCGCGACGCGGTCCAGGCGGTGAGCGCGGGGGCGGTCCACGAGATCGCGGACCGGCTCGAGCCGGCCGTCCGCGCCGCCGACCTCGTCATCGTCGCACTCCCGGGAGGGGGCGGAGAGATGTTGGACCGCATCGCCCCCCATCTCGGGCCGGCGGCCTTCGTCACCGGCGTCGTCGATCTGGCGCGCCCCGCGGCGATCGCCGCGCTCTCCGCCGGGCTGGCGTCGCGGTGGGCCGCGTCCCATCCCCTCCGCGCTGGCACGGGTGAGGGCTTCGCGGCGGCACGTCCCGAGCTCTTCCGGGGCGCGGTCGTGTACGTGACCCCCGCCGCTGCGGCCGAAGGGGATGGCGCCGCGCGTGAGGTGATGCACTTCTGGGAGGAGGTCGTCGGGGCCGAGCCGGTCCGCATCGCCGCTGGAACGCACGACGAGACCGTCGGCTGGATGGAACAGCTGCCTCGGCTCCTCGCCGCTGCGGTCGCCACTGCCTTCGGCGCGAACGGCCTGGGCGCGGCCAGCTGGGGCTCGGAGGCGCGCGCGATGACCGACCTGGCCGAGCACGATCCCGCGCACCTGGCCGGGACGCTCATCGCCAATCGTGAGGCGGTGCAGGGGGCCCTGACTGCGACGACGGGCGCCCTCGGCGCCCTCGGCGCGGCGATCGCGGCCGGCGACCACGGCCGTCTCGTGACGCTGCTTGAGGCGGCGCGCCGGATCCGGCGGGGGAGCGACCGATGAAGGTGCACGGGAGCATCCGGGTCCCCGGCGACAAGAGCATCACCCATCGCGCGCTCCTGCTCGCGTCGCTCGCGGGGGGGCGGAGCCACATCGGCGGCGCGCTCACCGCCTTCGACGCCCGGTCCTCGGCGCGCGTGCTCCGGGCCCTCGGCACGAAGATCTCGCCGCTCATCCCGGACCGCCTGGTGGTGGTCGAGGGGAAGCGTCGCTTCGTCCGTCCGGACGGGGTACTCAATTGCGGCAACAGCGGCACCACGACGCGCCTCCTGCTCGGGCTCCTTGCGGGCCATCGCTTCCGCGCCACCCTCACCGGTGATGCCTCGCTTCGGCGCCGCCCGATGCGTCGCGTCACCGTCCCGCTCGGCCTGATGGGCGCCCGTTTCGTCCAGGATCAGGAACGCGACGGGCTCCCGCTCACGATCAGCGGCGGCGCGCTCCATCGGCTGAGCTACGAGCAGCCGGTCTCGAGCGCGCAGATCAAGTCGTGTCTCCTCCTCGCGGGCGTCGCCGCGGGGGTGGAGGTGGATGTACGCGAGCCGCACGGCCGTTCGCGCGACCACACCGAGCGTATGCTCCGCGCGTTCGACTACACCGTCATCGACGACAACGACGGCTGGGTCCGCCTCCGTCCCACCGGCCGGCTGGTGCCGTTCGACCTGCAGGTGCCGGGCGATCCATCGTCGGCCGCGTTCCCGATCGGCGCGGCGATCCTGGCCGAAGGGGGGGAGCTCCACCTGGCCGGCGTCGGCGTCAACCCGACGCGGATCGGCTTCTTCGCCGTGCTCGAACGGAGGGGGCCCCACACCCGCCAGGAGGTCCTGGGTGAGGAGGGGGGGGAGCCGGTCGCCGACCTGCTGGTGCGCCCCGCGCTTCTCCGCGCGACCGAGGTGGCGGCGACCGAGATCCCGGGGCTCATCGACGAGATCCCGCTGCTGGCGGTGCTTGCGGCCCGGGCCGAAGGGACCACGATCTTCCGGCGGGTCGGTGAACTTCGGGTCAAGGAATCGGATCGGCTCGGGTTGATCGCTGAGGATCTGCGCGCG
>JANLXK010000311.1:0-2686 GCA_031365045.1 Gemmatimonadota bacterium
CGTCTGGTGGACGTGGCGCAGGACGTCACGATCACCGAGGAAGATTGCGGCACCACGCTCGGCCTGGAGATGAGCGCGCTCAAGGAGGGGGAGGACGTCATCGAGCCCCTGAAGGAGCGGGTGCTGGGCACGGTCGCGGCCGAGGACGTGTTCGACCCGAACGTGCTCGACGAGTTCGGCGACCCGAAGCTCCTGGTCGCCGCCGGACGCCTGATCGACGAAGAAGTCGCCAATGCGGTCGACGACTCCGGCATCGACAAGGTCAAGATCCGTTCGGTGCTCACCTGCGAGTCCCGTCGCGGCGTCTGCCGGATGTGCTACGGCCGGAACCTGGCCACCATGGAAATGGTGGACATGGGCGAGGCGGTCGGCATCCTGGCCGCGCAGTCGATCGGCGAGCCGGGCACCCAGCTGACGCTCCGGACGTTCCACATCGGCGGGACCTCGAGCCGCATCGCCGAGGACGCTGAGCGGCGCGCCCGGGCGGACGGCCACGTGGTGTACACCAAGGGCCTCGAGTGGGCCGACGTCCCGGTCGAGTACGAAGACGGGCTGAAGGGGTCGATCCGGATCGCGCTCACGCGCGAGGACGAGTCGGCGGGCGAAGAGGAGAAGGAAGGGATCCTCGTCGTCGACCCGAAGGACCACAAGAAGCTCATCAACCGCTACCCGGTGCCGGAAGGCGCGCTCCTCCAGATCAAGGAGGGCGACCAGGCCCAGGGCCGGAACTCGATCCTCTACACCTGGGATCCGTACAACGATCCCAGCATCCTGAAGATCGACGGCGAGATGCGCTGGAAGGACCTGGTCCCGGGCGTGACGCTCCGGGAAGAGCTGGACGAGTCGACCGGCCTCCGGTCGCTCGTGGTGGGCGCCGATCCGGAGCGGGAACTGCACCCCTCGGTGCTGGTCTACGCCCCGAACCGGAAGGATCCGCAGGAGTACACCCTGGCCGAGGGGAGCCGCATCATCTTCGGCTCGCCGACCGACCTGGTGAGCCGCGCGATGGACATCCCCGACGAGGCCAACCCCTGGTCGGCGAAGTTCCACGTCGATGAAGTGCCGATCAACGTGGCGTGGCCCAACAAGTCCAAGAAGGAGGCCAAGGACAAGACCGTGTGGCTCTCCTCGCCGGTGTCGATCAAGAAGGGCGTGACGGTCACCAAGATCCCGCGGCAGGCGTACAAGACGCGCGACATCACGGGCGGCCTGCCGCGCGTGGCGGAGCTGTTCGAGGCGCGCCGGCCGAAGGATCCCTCGACCATCGCCGAGGTGGATGGCGTGGTGAAGTTCGGCGAGATCAAGCGCGGCAAGCGTGAGATCTACGTCTACCCCGAGGAGGGCGAGGCGCAGCTGTACGAGGTGCAGGCGGGCAAGCACCTGCGCGTGCACGAAGGCGACAAGGTGCGCGCCGGCGACCGCCTCACCGAAGGGCCGGTCAATCCGCACGACATCCTGCGGATCAAGGGCCCGCGCGCGGTGCAGGAATACCTGCTGAACGAGGTGCAGGAGGTGTACCGCCTGCAGGGCGTACGCATCAGCGACAAGCACATCGGCTCGATCGTGCGACAGATGCTGCAGAAGGTGCGGGTCACCGATCCGGGCGACACCGACTTCCTGGAGGGCGAGACCCTCGATCGCCTGCTGTTCCGGGACGAGAACGAGCGGGTGCAGAAGAAGAAGATGAAGCCCGCCGCCTCGGAGCCGGTGCTCCTCGGCATCACCAAGGCGTCGCTCACGACGCAGTCGTTCATCTCGGCGGCGTCGTTCCAGGAGACCACGCGGGTGCTCACCGATGCCGCGATCCGCGGGCTCAAGGACGACCTCCTCGGGCTCAAGGAGAACATCATCATCGGACATCTCATCCCGGCCGGCACCGGTCTCTACCGGTACGCCGAGATCGAGATCGATCCGCCGGCGGGGTACGAGCCCCCGCCGCCGGGAGAGCCGGTCGCGGAAGCACCGGCCGTGCCGGTGGTGCCGGTGCTGGTGGCGGACGAGGAATGAAATAGGGCGGGGCGCCCTCGCCCCGCCGCTTGAAGTTGAACGAACGAAGGGTTCATCGCGAGATGGGCCCTTTGTCGTACCCGTTGCGGCGCGGCTTGCCGCGCGAGGGTGTATGGACGAGGGGTCTTCCCATCGGGAGAGGCCCTTTTTTGTTCTCGTCCGCTGTACGCTCCGTTGATGATGCCGGGATCGAGGGCCGGCCCTCGGGGCCGGCCGTTGCTCGAGATCTTTGTGCGCCAAGGCCGCGCCGGCCTGTCCTGAGCGAAGCGAAGGAAGGGCCCGCCCTATGGGGCTGGGGGAGGGGCGGTCGGGAGGTGAGGACTAACCGACCCGTCATCCATGAATAGATTCTTCCGGATGCCCTCCTCCTTCCGCATCGCCCCGATCCTCCTCCTCCTCTGGGGGATCGCCGCTGTCGCCGCCGTGGCCAGCGGCTGCCTGACCTCCCTCCCCTTCCCGCCCCCGCTCCTGGTGCCGATCACCGTCGTGACCGCGATCTTCGCGATCCTGATGGTCCCCGGTGTGGCGGCCTGGATCGCGGGACTCGACCTCCGGGTATTGGTGGTACTCCATCTGGTCCGCTTCATCGGCGGCTACTTCCTCTGGCTCTCGTCCCAGGGCCGCCTCATCGAATCGTTCGCCCTCCCGGCCGGGATCGGCGACCTCGTCGTCGCGGTCG
>JANLXK010000349.1:0-8162 GCA_031365045.1 Gemmatimonadota bacterium
CGACCGCCGTCACCTGCTGCGCGTCCGCACCCCTCGCCGCGCAGGCGACCCCGCCCGGGGCCCTCACGGGCGCCGGCATCCACGCTCCCTCCGCCGTACGCACCGCCTCGGGCCGGCCCGGGCCCGCGTACTGGCAGCAGCGGGCCGACTATCGGATCGACGCCACGCTCGATCCGGCCACCGAGATCCTGTCGGGGACCGAACGGATCACTTACAAGAACAACGCCCCCGAAGCGTTGACGGAGCTCTGGCTGCAGGTCGAGCAGAACATCTGCACCGCCAACAGCGTCGCCACTGTGGTCGACCAGCCGCCCCTGGTCTTCCTCGGTTCTGTGTTCGACTTCTCGTGCAAGGGGTTCGTCGGCGGGGACTCGTTGCTGTCCGTGGTGGTCGACGGGCGGACGGCGGCCTACGTCGTTCGCGGGACCATGTTGAGGATCGACCTCGCGCAGCCACTCCCGTCCGGGGGCACCACCCTCATTGACATCACCTGGCGCTTCCGAGTCCCGCCCTATGGCGCCGGTCGGATGGGCCACGATGGCACCCTCTATGAGCTTGGCCAATGGTATCCGCGCATGGCGGTCTACGACGACGTCACCGGATGGAATCACGATCCATACATCGGGGCGGGGGAGTTCTACCTCGAGTACGGGAAGTTCGATGTCGCCATCACTCTTCCCGCCACCTACATCGTCGCGGCAACGGGGGTGCTGCAGAACCCGCTCGAGGCGCTTTCTCCGACCCAGCGCGAACGCCTCGCGCGCGCCCGCACCAGTGACACGGCCATTGCGATCATCACCAAAGCCGAGGCTGAGCGGGCGGAGTCCCCGCAGCGCCCCGGCGCCCACGCGCCCCAGCGCATCTGGCGCTTCACCGCCGACTCGGTGCGTGACTTCGCCTTCGCCGCCGCGCCCAATTTCCGGTGGGATGCAAGTACGTATTCCGGCGTCACTATCAATACCTATTACCGGCCGACGGCAACGCTCTGGCCCGAGGCCAACAAAATGGCCCGAGGCGCCATCGAGCACTTCAGCGAACAGTGGCTCCGCTATCCCTGGCCTCAGGCGTCGGCCGTCGAGGGCCCGATCGAGGGGATGGAGTATCCGATGATGACCTTCGATCCCGCGGGCCCGGTGCGCACCGATCTCCAGTGGGTCGTCGCCCACGAACTCGGCCACCAGTGGACCCCGATGATCGTCGGCAGCAACGAGCGGCTCTATCCCTGGATGGACGAAGGGTTCAACACCTTCATCGACCTGCAGAACGCGGCCAATTACTTCCACGGAACGCCGTACGGCGACACGGTCGAAGTGAACCCGCTGCACATCTATCCGGAACACGCCCTCATCGGGAGCGAACAGCCCCTCATCCTCCGACCGGTCGAGTCGCGCGACCTGTTCTGGACCGGGTACAAGAAGCCGGCACTGATGATGCGGACGCTGCGTGAGTACGTCCTCGGCCGCGCGGCGTTCGACGACGCGTTCCGCGCCTATCTCGCGGCCTGGGCGTTCCGGCATCCCACGCCGGGCGACTTCTTCCGGATGATGCGCGACCGGAGCGGCGTGGATCTCGACTGGTACTGGCGCGACTGGATCTATACGACGAATCGCCCCGACCAGGCGGTCGCGGCGATCGAGAACGGCGATTCGGGCGGGCGGGTGGTCCTCGAGAACAAGGGAGCGATGCAGCTCCCCGTCTTCCTCAAAGTCACCTACGCCGACGGATCGACCGAGTCCGTGACCTTGCCGGTCGACCTCTGGAACCAGGGGCCGCGCTTCACCTGGCGGGCGAAGAACGGGAAGCGTGTCGTGACGGCGGAGGTCGATCCGGAGGGGAAGCTGCCGGACACGGATCGGAGCAACAATATGCGCCAAGGATCCTGACATTCACCACTGCGGGACCGAATCGACCGCGGCACTGAGATCCCGCAGGTTCAAAGCTCGAGCCGGTACCGCACCACTGGCATCGTGCCGTCGGCGCCGAGGGTATGGGTGGTGCGCTCGCCGTCGGGCGCCATCCCCTTCTTCTCGTAGAAGCGACGGGCCGAAGTGTTCCTCTCGACGACCCAGAGGGTGACCGCGGAAGCTTCGAGCGCGCGGGCGTGCTTCACCGCCAGGTCGAAGAGTCGCCCTCCTGCCCCGGTGCGGCGGAGGTCGGGCTGGACATGCAGGTTCTTGATCTCCCAGACGCGCCCCCGCGACCTCCCTTGCTCCCCCTGATCGCCTGATGGCCCGTGCGCGCAGAACGCGATCAGCCGGGTCCGCAGCAGTTCCAGCTCGATCCGGACCTCCGGCACCGTCACCCGCCGCCACCACTCGGCCGTATGGGCATCGAGATCCAGCCCCGCGAGTACGTCGGGCGGAAGGAATTCCCGGTACGCGCTCCGCCAGCTCGCCAGGTGCAGCTCGGCGATCGCCCGCGCGTCGAACTCGGTGGCGAGACGATGGCTCATTCGGTGCGACGGATCAGGGTCGAGAAGTCGGCGGAATCGAGCGCGGCGCGCGCCGGTTCGTCGATGCGATAGCGGGTGCGCACCGTCGCGATGTCCCCGTCGTCGGCGATGAGGTCGAGTCGCTTGGCGACCGCGTCGGCGTACCCGGGAAAGACGGTGAGGAGCCCTGTCGGAATGGGCCGACGGACGAGCGGTCGCACATGGGCCACGAGGTTCGAGGTGCAGTTGTTGGTCAGGGTGTTGTAGTACTCGGGGTGTTGCCGGAGCGAATTGCCCCGGGTCAGCATACTCACGAAGAGGGTCCGGATCGCTTCGGGCGTGGCGCGGATCGGATAGAGATAGAGCGGCCCCTCGGCCTCGAACGCGCGCCGCCCCACCAGGTCGTGCTCGGTGCCGATGACGTACATCACCTCGAACCGGTCGAACGCTCCCGCGACCACCCCGTATTCCTCTCCTTCTTCACGCCGCGCCTCGACCGACACGGCGACGTAGTCCCTGTTCCCGACGCCGAAGCTGACGAAGGTGTGTGCCGGGCCCCGCCATTTTGCCGAGAAAGGTGCCACCACCAGCCAGACGCTGTCCAGCTTGCGCAGGTCATAGCTCCGTTCCCGCCAGATCGCCGCCCGGGTGCGGGGGTCGGCGTCACGGAGGTCGGTGATGTGCACCGAGTCCCCGTCGAACCGGACGGTCGGCGCGCGCCGCTGGTCGGCGATCCAGTTGCGGTCGTCCCGCGGGTGGCGGGTGAGCCGCCAGGCCGCGATCGCCGCCACCAGGACCAGCAGGATCAGCGGGAACACGCGTCGGGCTCTCCTCATGGTGGTGTCATCATCTCGTCATCTCCCGGACTCGGGGGCGCCATCGGGGCCGGGTAGCGTGACTCTGTCCCTCACTGCGAGCCCGCTATGGACCCGAACGCCCAGTCCCGCCCCATCGTCAGTGCCATCAACGTGACGCCGATGATCGACGTCCTCCTCGTCCTCCTGGTGACCTTCTTCCTGCTGAACCTCCCCATGCCACATATCAATGTGGTGGTCCCGCCACCGGCAGGGGTAGAGCCCGGTAGTGCGCCGCATCAGCTGGTCCTGGAACTCCCCGATGCCGGGGGGTATCAGCTCAACGGACAACCGGTCCCCGATGACGAATTCGATGCGGTGATGCACGCGGCGATGGAGATCCGACCGGTAAAGCTTCTCTTCGTGGCCGCAGGTGGCGAGCGCCGCTACCAGGAAGTGGTCACCGCGGTCGATCGGGCCCGCGGGGCAGGGGCCGAGGTCGTCGCGTTCATGCCGGCCCCTTGGCCCGCGCGTAGGTCGCCGTGATGTAGGAGGTCCAGGCCGCACCGTCCGGCGAGACCTCCAAGGAATAGTCGTAGGCGCGGTCGCGGAGGTGCCACGTCGCGCGGGCCTGTCCCTTCGGGTCCCGGCTCACGAGGATGAGGGCCTCGCCGTCGACCACGCCGCGGAACTCCCGCGAAGCCGGCGACCAGTTGTCCCACCACCGGAGGACCACACCGGTCCCCTCCACCGCGAAGACCCCGTGTCCCTGGAAGACGACCTTTCCGTCGCGCGACTGATCGTAGTCCTGGATCACGATGAGTCCGTCGAGCGCCACCCGATTCCACACCACGGCGTCGGCGACGGCCCCGGAGGGGTCCCAGGGCGACGGGGCGATGGTCTCCCGGCCGCGCCATTCACCGGCCAGGCGATGCAGCGCGTGATGTGCATCGTTGAACGCTATGCTCGGCATCAATGACCACGATCAGAAGGTGAGGGTGCCGCCCACCGAGGGGACTTGGAACGCGTGGGCGGGGAGGCCGGCGGCCTGGCGCGCGAGCTGCAGTTCCTCGATCGGTGCGTCGATCCCCTCATCGGTCAATTGAAAGGTACCGAAGTGCATCGCGACGCTGCGCGCCGGGGCGATGTCGAGGTGGGCCTGCACCGCCTGGGCAGGGTCCAGGTGCACCGGGCCCATGAACCAGCGGGGCTCGTACGCCCCGATCGGGATCAGCGCCACGTCGATCCCGGGGAAGCGCCGGCCGATCTCCCTGAAATGTGCACCGTAACCCGAGTCCCCCGCAAAGTAGACCCGGCGGCCTTCCGCCTCGACGACGAATCCGCTCCAGAGCGCCCGGTCACGGTCCCAGGGCGTGCGCGCCGAGAAGTGCTGCGCCGGCACGGCCGTGACGCGCACGCCGCGCTTCGGCTCCGTCGCTTCCCACCCGTCGAGCTCGGTCGCGCGGGAGCGCGTCGACGGGGGGAGATAGGCGCGGTTGCCCAGCGGGGTCACGATGACCGGCCGGTCTCGGCGCGCGAGCGCGCGATGCGCGCTCAGGTCGAGGTGGTCGTAGTGATTGTGGCTCTGCAGGAGGATGTCGACCCGTGGGAGCGCCTCCACGGCCACGCCCGGCGCCCGCACTCGGCGCGGGCCGACCCGTCCGAACGGTCCCGCGTGCAACGCGAAGACCGGGTCGGTGATGAGCGTCACCGTGCCGATGCGGAGAAGGAAGGTCGAGTGGCCGATCCAGGTCGCGGAGATACGCCCCGGTGCGGCCGTCGGGATCGGGGGCGGCGCGCCGTTCTCGATCCAGGTGGGCCAGACCGACGGTGTTCGCGCGCGGTACCAGCGCCAGACATCGCTCAGCGGCCGGGATCGCGCGGCGGGGTCGACATTGTGGAAGGTGCGGCCGTCGAAATGATCGCTGCGTCGGGGCATGCAGGAAAGAAAATCAGGTGCAGGGTGAGGGGTAAGGAGTGAGGGGGCCCGCGGCCTCGACCTCGGCCGTGAGCCCCCTCACTCCTCACTCTTCACCCCTCACTCCTCACTTACTCCAGACGTTGTTGGTGCGGTCGATGTCCGAAAAGACCTGCCCCGCGTCGATCTCGACCTTCGATACGTCGCCCGGGACCAGGATCGTCGTGCGGTCGTTGCCGGCGAGCCAGACGGACACCGGGATCTCGCGGTGTTCCACCTTGCCGTCGCCCCGGGTGATCGAGAGCCGCACCGGCATCGGCACGAGTCCCTTGTCCTGGATCATCACTTCGAGCTCGGTCCCCTTCGGTGTCACCGCGCCGATGGCCTGGTCGAGCTGCCAGGTCTCGAAATACCAGCTCCGCCAGAACCAGCTGAGGTCCTGCCCCGCGGCGGTGTTGAACGCATTGAAGTAGTCATACGGCTGGGGATGCTTGTACATCCAGTTCCGGCCGTAGCTCTGCAGCCCACGCTGGAACGCCTCGCGGCCGATCAGGCCCCGCAGGTTCCGCAGCATCGTGGCCTGCTTGTAGTAGCTCGCGATGCCGAAGCTTGCGCCGGTCGGCTGCCAGTCGCTCCAGGTCATCATCGGGAACTCGCCGCCCGTCCGGGAGAAGCCGATATAGCCGCCCTGGTTCCGCGCCTCGTCGTTGAAGCCGGGGTAGAAGTCCTGCATCCCCTGGCTCTGGTCCCACTGGGTATTCCCCTCATCCATCCACGAATAGCGGCGTTCGTCGCTCCCGACCATCATGGGGAACCACATGTGCGCGATCTCGTGGACGGTGACCTCGTACAGCGTGGTATCGTTCGGCCACGCGGCCTGAAGGCAGGTGAGCATCGGGTATTCCATCCCACCGCAGCCGTCGACGCCCTGCACCACGGTCATGTGGCTCCAGGGGTAGGGCCAGAGATACTGTGACAGGAACTGCACCGAGTGCCGCGCATACTCCGCGTTGCGCCCCCAGAGGGCGCCCGCCTCGGGGCGATACATCGCGTCGGCCAGCGCCGTGTCGGCCTTGCCGTCGCCGTTCGCGTCGCCGACCAGGGCGGCGGCGGCATCCCAGACGTATTCGGGGCTCGCGCCCCAGGTGAAGTCGCGCACGTTCTTGGCACCGAAGTGCCAGGCCAGCGTGCCGTTGGTGCCGGCGAGCGTCGCCTTCCCGGGGCCCCGGTCGGCGGCGGTCACCACGTGCACCGTCGTCGCGCTCTGGCGCGCCTGCGCCAGGCGGTCGCGGGTCTGCTGGGTGAGCACCTGGTCGCCGTTGAGCAGTTCACCGGTCGCACCGATAAGCCATCCCGCCGGCACGGTCAGGGTCACGTCATAGTCGGCGTGGTCCATGTAGAACTCGGACTGACCCCGGTACCGGTCGGTCTGCCAGCCACTGATGTCATCGTACACCGCCATCTGCGGGTACCAGTACGACACGAGCCAGGTATGCCCATCCTGCCCGCCGCGCTGGGCATTCGCGGGCGGCACCGGATAGTTCCAGTCGAACGCCAGGTCGACGCTCTGTCCCGGTAGCAGCGGAGTGCGGAGCCGGAGCGCCATCCGGGTCCCGTCCACCATGTACGTGCCGGGCCGCGGCGCGCCGCCGGTGGTCAGGTCCTGCCCGGCGAGCTGCACCTTGGTGAAGGCGACCGCCCGCGTGATCGGAAAGTTGTCGTTGCGCTGCGCCTCCGGAGCATAGGCGTTGGCCGAGACCTGGAGCCAGAGGGTCCGGAGAGTGTCGGGAGAACGGTTGGTGTACTTCACCGTTTCGCTCCCGGTCAGCACGCTCGTGGTCGGGTCGATCGACGCCTGGATCCGGTATTCGGCCCACTGGGTCCAGTACTTGGGGCCGGGGGCGCCGACCGTGGTCCGTGTCCCCCGCGAAAGCGCCCGGGTGAATTGGACGGAAGGGGTCACAGGGTAGGGCCGGGGCCGGGCCGGGGCCTCGCTCGAGCCACCCGCCGGGGCGGGGGATTGCATAGAAGTGCCACCGGCACAGGCGGCGAGCAGGAACGTGACTGGGAGGAAGCGATGCATCGTGGTCCGCGCTCTGACGTGAGAGTTGTGAGTTGGGAGCTTGGAGCTGGGAGGGGTGAGGTGTCGGGGCCTCGGCCATGGCACATGGCTCGTCGTGCGCCCCTTCGAACTCCCAACTCCTAACTTAGTTGCATCTACGCCCCGCACGGGGGGCCTGTTTCAGATGTATACTCTCTTCATACCGATCCACCGCGACCCCCTCGAGGCACTCCGATGAAGAAGCTGACCCTCCTCACCACGGGCGCCTGGGCGCTCGGCCTGCTCGTCGGCCTGTACGCCTGGCTCTCACCCGATTCGGCCTTCTTCCCGGGGCCGCGAACCGGGTTGATCACCGTGGCGGCCGCGGTGGGCCTCCTCCTGGTCGGTGCGGTGATGGCCGGGCTGAAGGGGGATCGGGCGCGCCCTTCCTTCATCGCGACCCTCGGGGCGATCGCCCCGCTCATGGGGGCAGCGGTCGCCCTCATCCTCGCCGCCCGGGGCCTCCTGCCATATCCGGCGCTCCCGCTCCTCTTCGTGGTCCTCTTCGGTCTGTCGGGTGCGTGGTGGGCGCGTGGGCGGTCGGAGGCGCCGATCGGTTGGCGCGGCGACCTCGGGACCTCCGCGCTCATCGTGGTCTCGCTGTTCATCGTTCTGCCGGCCCTCCTCCTTGGCGCCGGCGGCCAGATCATCTGGTCGATCGCGGTGCCGAGTTTGGGCAACGCCGCCGCGCGGGTGAGGGTCACGGATATCCTGACGCGGTACCGCCCCGCTCCCCGCGCAGGGATCAGCGCCGAGGCGGCGGGGCTGGCGATGCAGGCGATCGCCAACACCGGCACCGAGCTCCGCAAGGAGCTGCTGCTCGACGTCCCCGGGAGTGCCTCCCGGCCATGGATACCCGAAGGCGGCCCGTTCGATGGATGGCGGGGCGACTCGGTGATGCGTCACGCCCTTGCGGGG
>JANLXK010000402.1:0-2103 GCA_031365045.1 Gemmatimonadota bacterium
GCAAAGCCCCGCTCGGTGAGGTGCGGGACGCAGAAGCGGGTGTCGAGCCCGCCGCTGAAGGCGCGGGCGAGGGTGCGCGGTTGCATAGTGCATAACTATGCATCAAGCGTTGTGGCAATGCAAGAGGGTAGGAGGGTAGGAAGGTAGGAAGGGAGGAAGGGAGGAAGGGAGGAAGGGAGGAAAGGTAGGAGGGTAGGAAGGTAGGAAGGGAGGAGGATAGGGAGCTGGTCAAAGGATGGAACCGTCCTGAACGAAGTGAAGGACCTACCATCCTTAAGTAGATCCTTCGCTTCGCTCAGGATGGTTCCCTTTTGCCGTCAGCTTCCTCCCTTCCTCCCTTCCTACCTCCCTACCTTCTTCCCTTCTTACCAGCTCATCGCCCCCGCCTCCTCGACCACCTACAAACGCATCCCCAGCCCCAGATTGACGTGGAGCGCGGCGTTCGGCACTTCGGCCTCGCCATCCCGCACCCGCACCGTGGCGTTGGATAGTGTCACCTTGGCCAGCCCGCTTGCGAACAACGGGCCGTGGATCTTCACCTGCCGTCCCACCGCGCCCATCGCCGACACGCCATCGAGGTAGTACCCACCGCCCAGCGTCCCGCCGCTCTCGGGGTCCAGCACGAGGCCGCGCACGGTGTTCTCCGGGTGGGTGAACACGAGACCGCCTCCGGCCGAGAGGATCCACTCGTGCGTGCGCCAGACCTTCGAGAGGTGCAGCAGGTTGTACCCGTGGGAGATCTCGAAATGCTGCACTTCAGGCGTCGTGTTCCGGAGGTAGAGCTTATGGTGGGTGTAATCGACCGCCCACCCCTTGTCACCCTTCCAGCGGGTCACTCGGAGGGCGTAGTACTTCGCATTGTAGAAGGGGCGGGTCGACCAACGGGCGATGAAATGGATATCGGGCTGGCCGTACTGCTCGATGGTCAGTGGCGCGGGCGCGTTCCACCCATTGCCGGTGAAGAATTCCAGCGTCCAGTGCGAGGCGCTGGTCGGGGCCGGCACCTGGGCGACCACGGTACCGGCGACCAGGAGGCCGAGGGAAGCAATGAAGAGAGATCGGGTCAAACGCATTCCAAGTCCAATGGGTCGAAGGCGCACAAACATAATCGGACCCCGCAGAACCGGACCTGCGCCCCACCCCGGAAGCTTCGCCCGGCTGGGAGGGCCCGGAGGAGCCGAAACCCTGCCTGGGGGGTCGGCAAGGATGCCGGCGGAGAGGGTCGCGAGCCCGAGGACCTTGTCCCGGAGCGTGGGATCGGGGGTGGGGGTAGCGGGGAAGGAGGGTAAGTGTATAAGGTACAGGGGCGCAGCTCCCCCGAAAGCCTGGCCGGGAAGGGGAGTGCGGCGCTCCCGATCTGATCCACCCCACGGTCTTTCCAGCCCGCGGCCGGGTGATATATTCGCTGGGTCTGCCGAGGCGTTTTGTCGGCATCCCACTGGGGCATTGGTGCCCCGAGCTCTTCCCTTGAAGGAGAATCCGCATGCGTCGTTCGATCCTCGTGAGCCTGGGCCTCGCGCTCACCACGGCCGGAACCCTCGCGGCGCAGGCGCCGGGGAAAGGCTCGGTAGACATTGGCCTGTTCGGCCGGTACGCCATGTATTCCGACAGCCTGCACCTCGACGGCGGAATGGGTGGCGGCGCGCGCCTCGGCATTCACCTCGGTGGCGGCGTCGCCATAGAGGCCGATGCAGCTCTCACCCGGAGCACCGACAAATACCCCGCCGCCAATTACGCCATCGACCGGGCTGTTCGTGTTCGCCTCGCGTATCATCGGCCGTTCGGCAGCGGGAACAAGGTCATCCTGGGCGCCGGTTATACCATGGAGAACATCGATTTGAAGCTCGAGCCGGCCCGCTCGGCCACTGGCCTTGGGTTGCTCCTTGGATTCCAGCACGATTTCGGCACAATAATGGGTGTTCGGGTCGAAGGGACCTACGACAAGTTCGGGGATGGTGGAGCATTCTTCGCTGGAAGCGGCGCCATCATCGGCGCTGACGCTGGCCTCAACTTCTTCTTCGGCACCGCCACCGGCCCGAAGGACAGCGACAGGGACGGCGTGCTCGATACCGCCGACGCCTGCCCCGGTACCGCCGCGGGTGA
>JANLXK010000460.1:0-2308 GCA_031365045.1 Gemmatimonadota bacterium
TCACCCGATCCGCCGTGTTCGTCGGCTCGCTCGCCGACAAGGCTCTGAGTAACCCCGCCACCTACCTTCCGTTCCAGTTCAAGGTGGCGAACATCAACCGTTCAAACTTGAACGACACGCTCCAGGCCAAGTTCACCATCACCGTCCGATCCAACAAGTTCGACGCACTGACCCGTGCGACTGAAATCGTGCTCGACCTCGACTTCAACGCCAGCGGCGGCGCCCCCGGCCCCACCGCTTTCACCGAGGACTTCGAGGCCACGACGGGATTCGGCACTAAGTTCACGCTCGAGTTCCTCGACAAGAACCTCTTCACCTTGGCCGCCTCGGACGGCTACCGCTGCCAGGCCAACGACCCGTTTGCACTCAACTCCAACGCTTCCGGAAGAAAAGACTGCTTCCTCGGCTTCACCTCCGACGCCACCACGGGCACGAGCGACTGGCACATCCACACCTCCGCAGCCGCAATGGGCGTGGGCCGAGCATTCACGGGTAAACAGTCGCTTCACTTGGGAGCACACCAGAACAGCACCGCCGCCGAGGACACCACCCGTCTCCGGCACATCATGTCCATCAAGACGGTCAATTCCATCAACATTGGGCTCGCCGGGACGAGCCCCGAGTTGAACTTCGCACAGCAGGTCTCCTTCGTGGATAACTCCTCCGGCGTCAACGTCAGCACGGGAGAAGCCGTCCAGACCGGTGTCGTTGAGGCCAAGATCAACGCGACGGGTACGAACTGGGTCAAGCTCTACCCCTACGCCAACGTTTACGACCAGCAGGGAACGGACGATTTCGCGAACTGCATGTTCGATCCCATCGACGACGGCAACAACGAGGACAGCTTCTTCGATCCCACCGATCCGGCTCGCCGGCTCGGTCCGTCCTCGACCTGCTACCCCGAGTTCGACTTCGTTCGCCAGGGCCAGACGGACTATCGCAAGGACTTCGACGTGACCGACATCGGCCTTGCGAGCGACGGGCCAGGCCTCCAGGGCTGCTCCGGCGGCATCTGCTTGCCTGCAAACATAGGGGCCACGATCAACAACCCGGGCACGTGGGTTCGACCGAGATTCTCGCTCGTCCCCTTGGCGGGAAGATCGGTCTTCATCCGCTTCCTCTACACGGCCATCGAACTCGGTACGACCGAGACGATGTTCACCTTCTTCGGTCGCGGCAACATCGTTGGTGACGACGGCTGGTACATCGACGACGTGCACATCGATGCGGCTCTCAGTGCGGCCATCGTCCTCACGACAGACCCGACGGTGATCGCTTCACCGCTCGCCTGTGGCTCCTGCACGGCGATCACTCCGGCACTGAGCGCCTCGCCGAGCATCGTCGCCGCCCCGGGCCAAATCGTCACCGTGACCGCAAAGAACTCAACGGTCGACCGCTGCCTCAACGGCGTCCTTCAGTATCAGTTCTGGAACGACGTCAACGGAAACGGCAACTCGGATCCCGTCAATGGTGTCGGGGATGCCGGGGACATCCTGCTTCGCGACTGGACCGACAACTCGACGTTCGTCGACGCCCCGCTCCTGACGACCAAGTATGCCGTCAGGGTGAGGTGCTCGACCAACACCTCCTGCGACACCGCTTCGAACTCGATCATGCTCCCCGTGACGGTGACCTGCCCGTCGGCGAGCACCTTGAGCGTGGCTTCGATCAAGGTAAACAAGTCCGGTCCCGATTCCGTCATCACAGGTTGGGGCGGTGGCCTGATCGTCAAGATCATCCGCGGCGACCTGCTGCTGATGCGCTCGACAGGGGGAATCACAAACGTCAACACGGGAGGATGCCTGGCCAATAACCTCTTCCTCTCGACCTACACGGACACCACCGCAGTTGTGGCGCCAGGCCAGGGTGTGTACTACCTCGTGCAGACCCCCTCGGCCTGCAACGTCGCGTTCTCGGGCTCCTTCAGCGAGAATCTACCAAGTGAAAAGGCTCTTGCCGGCGGTAACCGCGACGTCGATATCGCGGCCGATCCGGACAGCTGCCCCTGATGCGCTGAAGACTAACTAAGGGACTCCCTCAAGGGGAGGGGCTTCGGCCCCTCCCCTTTTTTTTGGTTGGGCTCGGTCTTTGCGCGAGCCGGAGTTGGTCGCGGGGCATTCGGCGCTCCCGGGGTGAGCAACAGGCCCGCCTGCCGAACTCCATCCAGCGCAGGGGTGGCAGCCGCTCGCACCGGGAATAGGCATTGGGCCTGCGCGCCCCTTGTGCTCTAGGGATCGATCGTCGGCTTCAGCGTAAACCCCGGGGTGGTGCGGTCGGGCTTGCGCTCCGAGACCCCCTTCCCCCTCGG
>JANLXK010000471.1:0-3283 GCA_031365045.1 Gemmatimonadota bacterium
GGACCGACCAGGTGCGGAGCCACCCCGGGATCACGCTCAACACGCCGACCGACCCGCGCCGCTCCTGCGCCATCGCGAACGTGGGAGTGGCGGGACTCACCCCGGCAGCGCTCTCGCAGACCCTGCTCGAACGCTTCCATATCTATACCGTGGCGATCGACGGGAGCGGGGTGCATGGCGCTCGGATCACGCCGCACCTCTTCATCACCCCCGCCGAACTGGACCAGCTGGTGCGCGCGCTGAAGACGCTGGCCGCATGACGGAGACCTCTTCGAAGGACCTTCCCGGTGTCATCGCGCCGCCGCCGCTGATCTATCTCGCCGGATTCGGGATCGGCTTCGGCCTGGACAGGCTCCGCCCCATACCGCTCCTCCCTCCCTCGATCACCCACGTGGTCGCCCTCGGCCTGCTCGTCGTCGGATGCGTGGCGTTCGCAGGGGTCTACGCCTTCGTGCGCGCACGGACGAGCCCGAGCCCCTGGACACCCGTCAGCGCGTTGGTCACCACCGGCATCTATCGTTACAGTCGGAACCCGATGTATCTCGGCTTCACCGCGCTCTACCTGGCTGCGACCGCGTGGCGGAACACCGCCTGGACGCTCCCGTTGCTGGTCGTCGTCCTGGTTGTGATGCAGTGGGGGGTCATCGGGCGGGAAGAGGAGTACCTGGAGCGCCGTTTCGGCGAGGACTACCGACTGTACAAGAGCGAAGTACGCCGTTGGCTCTGATCTCCTCACCCACCGACCGACAGGGTGGTCCGCGGATCGGGGGGCGGCCTGCAACTCAGGCAACGAGGCCGTGAGACACGACGGCTGAGGGCTGGGACCCGCGACCCGCAACCCGCAACCCGAAAGTGGTAACTTCCACCCCGTGCGCATCATCGCCGGGAAGTTCGCCGACCGTGTCCTGACCCCACCCGCCGACCCGCGCGTGCGGCCGACGGCCGAGCACGTGCGGGGGGGGCTGCTCGACCTCCTGGCCCCGTGGCTCCCGAAGGCCCGGGTCCTCGATCTCTTCGCTGGGACCGGGGCGCTGGGGCTCGAGGCGATCAGCCGAGGGGCTGCGAAATGCGACTTCGTCGAATTCCGCCCGGCGAGCCTCCACGCCCTCAAGGCCAACATCGCCGCGCTCCGGCTCCTGAACAAAACGCGGGTCTTCAAACGCGACGCGATGCCCTTCGCCGCCGCGCTCGGGCCGGGGAGCTACGACATCGCCTTCGCCGACCCGCCGTACGAGTCGAAGGTGCTGGAGCGGCTCTACGAAGGATGGAAAGCGCGCCCCTTCTCGCCGATATTGGCGGTGGAGCACGCCCGGACGCACAAGATGCCCGCCGGGATCTTGCGGACGGCGTTCGTGGACACCACCGTGACCGTGTACGAGGTGTCCAGCATATCGGGCAGGTGATCGCGAAAGCGCGAAGGAGCGAAACCACAGTCCCGTCCACGATGGCGAGCCACCGAGCACCGGCACGATTCGGTTCTCACTGAGTGCAGGGGGGCATGCATCCGTGCGTGGCCCTGCGTTTTCGCGCTTTCGTCCTTTCGCGACCATTGCCGGCATCCGCGAGAAACCTCTATACCCCCCGGCACGTCAGAGGGGAGTCCCCAGTTGCCACTTGAACCACCTTCGCACACCGGTCACGATGCTCACACGCGCCACCATCGCAGGCCTCCTGGCCTTCGCCGCCGTTCCACTCGCCGCCCAGACGCACGCGGCACCCAGCCCCTGGGCCCACGTCGGCGGCCCCCGCACCCTCGCCCCGCGCCCCACCCATCCCGCGATCACCTCCGCCGACCTCCAGACCCGGCTCTACCGGTTCGCGGATGACTCGATGGGGGGCCGGCTCCTCGGCTCCCCGGGCAACGTGATGGGGGCCGAGTACCTAGCCTCTGAAGTGCGCCGCCTCGGCCTCGAGCCGGCCGGAGAGAACGGCACCTACTTCCAGACCCTCCCCATGGTGGACCGCTCGGTCGACACCACCGCGGTCCTAGCGGTCGGCGGCACGGCGTGGCGCGCCTGGGGTGACTTCATCCCCCGCGACCAGGGCCCCGGTGCCCGCGCCATCGACGGGGTACCCGTCATCTATGGTGGCGATTTCGCCGACACGGCCTCGCGGATCACCCCCGACGCCGCGGCCGGGAAGCTCGTCGTCCTGACCTTCTCCGGCACCGTTCCGGGGAATCCCCCTGGCGTCCCGAACCGGGGCGCCGTGAACGGGCGCTACCCCGCCGCCGCCGGGATCGCCCTGGTGGCCCGCGACAACCTGCCGCCCGACCAGGTGGCCGGGTTCCAGCAGCAGAACACCATCATCCTGTTCGACGATCAACCGACTCTTCCTTCCTACCTCTACGTCACCCGAGCGATGGCCGAGGCGATGATGGGGGGCCCGCTGGCGTCAGTGCGCGCCGGCGCCCCCGGCCGTCCGGTGACGGGCAATGCAGGGTTCACCAATACCCCCAGCAAGTACCCGGCACGGAACGTGGTGGCGATCCTCCGCGGCACCGACCCGACGCTCAAGAATGAGTACGTCGCCGTCGGCGCGCACAACGACCATATCGGGATGGGCCAGCCGGTGGCGCACGACTCGATGTACGTGGTGAACCACCTCTTCCGTCAGCAGGGCGCCGATGACGCCCCCGTCGGGAAGCTCACCGACGCGCAGGCCGGCGAGGTGAACGCCGCACTGGCGGAGATCCGCCGCACCACCCACGGTGAGAGCGCCCGCGTCGACTCGATCTACAACGGCGCCGACGACGACGGCAGCGGCTCGATGGCCGTACTCGAGATCGCCGAGCGGCTGACCACCCAGCGCCAGCGCCCGAAGCGGTCGATCCTCTTCGTCTGGCACGTGGGCGAGGAGGAGGGGCTCTTCGGCTCGCAATGGTTCACCGATCACCCGACGGTGCCGCGCGCGGCGATCGTGGCCCAGCTCAACATTGACATGATCGGCCGCGGTCAGGCGAGCGACGTGACCGGCCAGACCCTCGATGGGGCGGAGATCCATGGCAATCCGAACTACCTCCAGGTCATCGGGTCGCGCCGAGTGGCGACCCAATTGGGCGACATGGTGGAATCGGTCAACCGGAGCGGGAAGCACGGCCTGGTGTTCGACTACTCGCTCGACGCCAACGGGCATCCGCAGAACATCTACTGCCGCAGCGACCACTACGAGTATGCCCGCTACGGCATCCCGATCGCCTTCTTCACCACCGGCGGTCACGCGGACTACCACCAGGTGACCGACGAGCCCGAGTACATCGACTATCCGCACTACGCTCGGGTGA
>JANLXK010000483.1:0-13460 GCA_031365045.1 Gemmatimonadota bacterium
AAGCCCGGGGAAAGCAAGGAAGGCTCATGTTGTTCGAGCGAGTCCTGAACCCGATGCGTCGCTCGGGCAGATTCTTACTCCCGAAGCTAACAAACCAAACGCTTTGGCGGTTCGGCGTTGCCCTGCTTTGGGGCGCCTGGCACCGGGCCTGTCTCAACAACGCCTGTCCCTCCGTCACCTCGGTCGGCAACTACGATCCCGATCAGGCGTCCAAGGTCTATGCTGCTGACGGGCGGCTCATCACCGACCTGGGGGGTGAGCGTCGCACGGTGGTGCCGCTCGCCCAGATCAGTCCCGCCGTGATCGCGGCCTTCCTCTCGGTCGAGGACAAGCGGTTCTACCGCCACCACGGCATCGACTGGATCCGCGTCTTCGGCGCGGCGAAGGGGATCCTCCTGAGCGGCCGGATCTCCGGCGGCGCTTCGACCATCACGATGCAGCTGGCCGGCAATCTCTGGCCCGACATCATCGTGCGCCGCGACCGGTCGCCGCGCCGGAAGATCCGCGAGGCGCAGGTGGCGCTCGAACTCGAGAGCCAGTACTCCAAGGACAAGATCCTCGAGCTCTACCTCAACCAGATCGACCTGGGCAACCGTGCCTTTGGCGTCGAGGCGGCGGCCCAGCGCTACTTCGGGAAGAGCGCCCACGACCTGAACGTGGCCGAGGCGGCGATGCTCGCGGCGTTACCGAAGGGGCCGTCGCTGTACAACCCGCGCAAGGAGCGGGGGCGCGCGATCCAGCGACGGAACGTCGTGATCAACTTGATGCGCGACAACGGCGTCCTCAGCAAGGAGGAGGGCGAGCGCTGGAAGGCGTATCCGCTGGTGCTGTCGAGCCGGTCGGACTTCAGCGAGGTCGCGCCCTACTTCACCGAATATGTGCGTCAATTGATGTCGGCCCGGTTCGGGCCCGAGATCTACACCAGCGGGCTCCGGATCTACACCACGCTCGATCTCGAAGTGCAGCAGGCCGCCGAACGCTCCTTGGAGGCGCAGCTCCAGCTCATCGAGAGCGGCACCGTGTACGGCCCCTATTCACACAAGTCGTACGCCCAATACCTGCAGGAACGAGCGGACAAGGACGATGCCGAACCACCGTCCTCGAGCCCGTATCTGCAAGGGATGGTGGTATCGCTCGATCCGCGGACCGGCTTCATCCGTGCCATGGTCGGGGGGCGCGACTTCGAAGACAGCAAGTTCAACCGCGCGGTGCAGGCGCGGCGCCAGCCCGGTTCGACCTTCAAGCCGTTCGTTTACAGCGCGGCGCTCCGCGCCGGGCATCCCCTCTCGGAGATCCTGGTCGACGAGCCGCTGAGCGTCCCCAACATGGGGCCGAACCAGGAGCCGTGGGAGCCGCAGAACTACGACAACCAGTTCCGCGGCCCGCTCACGCTCCGCCAGGCGCTGACGATGTCCAACAACATCGTCACCATCCGGCTTGGGATGGAGGAAGTGGGGGAACAGGCAGTGATCGACGAGGCCACCCGGTTCGGGATCACGACGGAGATCAAGCCGGTCCCGTCGATCCACATCGGGTCAGAGGTCGTCCAGCCGCTCGAGATGGTCGCGGCCTACACCACCTTCGCCAACCTCGGCACGCGGGTGATGCCGACCGCGATCCTCCGGGTCGAGGACCGTCAGGGGAACATCCTCTGGCAGCCCCAGCCCCGCACCACGATCGTCATGCCGAGGAACCAGGCGTGGCTGCTGGTCGATGTGCTGCGGGATGTGATCCGCAGCCCGTACGGTTCGGCCTATGTCGGCACCACCGCACAGGGGCTCCGGGTGCCGGCCGGCGGAAAGACGGGGACCACCGACGACGGGACCGATGTCTGGTTCATCGGTTTCACCCCCGACCTCGTCACCGGCGTCTGGATGGGGCTCGACAAGCCGGAGCGGATCAAGAACGTCGCGACCGGCGGCATCCTCGCCGCCCCGGCCTGGACGGCGATGATGCGCGACATCTACGATCGCCGCGCGATGCCGACCGATCCGTGGCCCCGCCCCGACTCGCTGGTGATCGCCGAGATCGACAAGTCGACCGGGGAACTGGCGTGGCCGTACTGTCCCAAGGAGCTGCACTTCGTCGAGTCCTACATCCCGGGGACCGAGCCGAAGGAGTACTGCCACGTGCACGGCCTCAATCCGCTGGGAGGGTCGCCGCTCACCGGCAGCACCCCGAGTCCCTGACCCGTGACCGCCCTCCGCCTCTCGGCCGACTGGGTGGTCACGATGGACGGCGCCCCCATCCGCGGGGGCGCCGTGGTCGTTGACGGCCATGGCCGGATCACGTCCATAGAGGGTCCGGCGGGAGAGGGGGCACCGACTCGCACGCAGGCCGTCCTCCTCCCCGGCTTCGTCAATGCCCACTCGCACCTGGAACTCACCGGGCTCGAAGGCCAAGTCCAGGAAGACGATTTTCCCGCATGGATACGCCACGTCATCCAGATCGTGGCCGGCCGCCCGCACGAGTCGTTCGTCACGGCCGCGAAGCAGGGGATCCGCGACTGCTGGAGCCGAGGGATCACCACCGTCGCCGACTGCGGATCGACCGGAGCGGTGATGCAGGCCCTCAGCGAACTCGATGCGAGCGGGATCGCCTACCACGAGATCTTTGGTCCCGCGCCCGAACAGGCCGACACGGCCCTCGAGGCGTGGGCGCTCCGTCTTTCCGAGCTCCGCCGGTTCGAGACCCCCCGCGCCCGGCTCGGCGCCTCCCCCCACGCGCCCTACACCGTGAGCGGCCCGCTCTATCGCCTCGCGACCGCGCACGCCCGGAAGGAGAAGCTTCCGATCGCCGTGCACGTGGCCGAGTCACCGCTGGAGGACGACTTCGTCCGGAACGGGGCCGGGGGGTTCGCCGATGGCCAGCGTAGCCGAGGCCTGAAGCCCGAGGCCCGAGGTCTCTCTCCGGTCGCCTGGCTCGACCAGCACGGCGTGTTCGGCCCCGACTGCGTAGCGATCCACTGCTGCACGGTGGACGACGGCGACATTGAGACGCTCGCACGGCGGGGGACCGCCGTGGCGCATTGCCCGCGGAGCAACCAGCGTCATCATCGGCTCGACGCCCCGCTGGCGCAGATGATCGGCGCGGGGCTTCGGGTCGGCGTCGGTACCGACTCGGTCGCGAGTGTGAGTCCGCTCGACCTGTTGGCCGAAGCGCGGCGGGCCCGGGAACTGGGATCGCTCGATGCCCAGGAAGCGCTGGCGCTCGTGACCCTCGGTGCCGCCCGCGCGATCGGACTCGGTGAGGAGATCGGTTCGTTGGCGGAGGGGAAGTGGGGTGACCTCGTAGCGCTCCAGGTCCCGGCCTGCGAGACCCCGGAGCAACTCTTCGACGTGGTGTTGGCCAGCACGTCGGGAGCTGTCACCGCGACCTGGCTCGGGGGCCGCGAGGTCTACCGCGCTCCTGCTTGATTATTCGGTAAAGTGGATGTGTATTCAAGCATGAAATCCCGCCGCCAGACCCTCATCCTCAAGCTCATCGGCGAACAACGGATCGAGAACCAGGAGGCGCTGAAGTCGGCGCTCCAGCGGAACGGGATGGCGGCCACCCAGGCCACCCTGTCACGCGACCTCCGCGAACTCGGCCTGGTCAAGCTCGCCGACCCCGCCGGCGGAAGCTTCTACGCTCGGCCCGCCGACGCGGCGGGAGCGGCCGGACCCAAGCCGCAATTGGCGCGCCTGCTCCAGTCGCTGCTCCACTCGGTCGACGGGGTGGGCCCCTTCGTCGTGCTCCGGACCGCGGCCGGCTCGGCCGGCGCTGTCACGGCCGCCCTCGACCAGGCGGGGTGGGACGAGGTGATCGGGACCATCGCTGGGGACGACACGGTGCTGGTCATCACCCGCTCGGACAAGCTCCGGAAGGTGGTGGCGGACAGGGTGAGGCAGCTGACGAGCTGATGGGCTGACGAGGGGGTAATTGAGCTGACGAGCTTACGAGCTCACGCGGGGTTCAAAGAGCTTGCGCATCAGCTCATCATCTCGTCAGCCCCCTCATCAGCTCATCAACTCATCAGCCCGTCAGCTCATCAGGGAGGGGGACTTCCACCTTTCACCTGCCCGGATTAGGCTAAATGGGTACGATTCAGGCACTTGGTGGCCCCACAAGGAGGCACTCGACGTGCGCTGTCTTGCTCTGAACGCTTCTTTCGAACCGCTGACGATGGTCCCGATGCGGCGCGCGCTGCGTTTGGTCATTGAGGGCAAGGCGGAGATCATCGAGGCCGACAGGGGAGAGTACATTCGCAGTGCGAGCCTCACGGTACCGAGGCCCGCCATCATCCGACTCGTCCGCTTCGTGCACGTCCCCCGCAGGTTCCGCCGCCAGGTCACCAATACCTTCCTCTTCGCCCGTGACGACTACCACTGCATGTACTGCGGCCGGACCCCGCACGAGTTCAAGCACCGGGAGTGCCTCACGCGCGACCACCTGGTGCCGCTGAGCCGCGGGGGCGGGAACCAGTGGACCAACGTCGTCACCGCCTGCTCGACCTGCAACACGAAGAAGGGGAGCCGCCTCCCGGAAGAGTGGGGCATCCGCCCCCTCAAGCCGCCGGTCGAACCCCACTTCGTGCACCTCGCTTGGGCGGTCCGGAAGCTCACGAGCCTGCAGGCCAAGTACATCCGCGCCTTCTATGGTGAAGAGGCCCTCCGCGCACTCGGCGGCTAGCAGTCGGGAGCCGGGAGTTTGGAGGGGTGCAATGCAGGGAGCCGTCCTCGCCAGGACGGCTCTTTCTGTCACACCCCTCCCGACTCCCAACTCCCAACTACCGAACCGTGAACTTGCCCGTCCGCCCCTCGATGCTCAGGCTCGGAAGCCCCGATACTGACAGCAGGAGCCGCCGGATCGCGTTGGAGAGCGCACTCCCCACCGGCTCGTTCCCGGTCGCCGCGGGGCCGACATCCCCCGACAGGAACCGCTCGAGCTCCTTGATGTCGCTGTCCGACAATGTCGAGACCTCGAGCAAGACGACATAGTAGTACTCCCCCGCCCCCCGCGGCCCCACGCGGACCTCGCGCGGGATGGCGAGTCCGGCGGTGAGCTCGTCCTTTCCCGCATACCGATACACCCGCTGGGCGCTCCGGAAGACCTCGGCCACATGGTACTGGTCGAGCAGCGGCTCGTGGCGGATCACCAGGTCCCACTCGGTCTGGCGGACGAACGCGTCGACCCAGCTGGCCCGCGACCGGTAGATCTCCAGCCGGTAGTGCAGGCGGACCGGGAATCCCGACGACAGCATCGAGCCGACCCGCGGGTCGCCCAGAAGATCCTCGGTCCGGATCACGGGATGCCAGGTGCGGCCGCTGCTGTCCGCCTTCAGGCCGACCGAGAGATGGACGCGCGCGTTCCCCTGCGCCCCGATAGGGGGCGCCCTGAGCAGCAGGGTCACCGCGAGGAAAGCCAGGGTGCGCCGCATCAGAACCGGCGTTGCAGTCGGACGAAGAGCCGGATCGGCTGGCCGTCGGTCAGTGCCTTGCTGAGATAGGCGCCGATCCCGCCGGCGTCGATCCCGACGCCGACGTCGTAGAGCCACTCATCGAGTGATGGGATCTTGTTCGCAGGGACCCGCCCCGGTCCGTCACCGGCGAGCCACCCCTTGCCGAGGTCGGCGTGGACGACCACGTCGACCTGATCGAGCCCGAACGCCTGCTCCACCTGACCCTGGTCCCGATACCGGTAGAGCAGTCCGAGGTCCAGGCGGGTGCGGAGCTCCGCCTGCAGTGCGAGGGAGCGGTCGCAGAGCGCCGGCATCGCCGGATCGGCCGGCGCCCCTTCGTTACAGGTGGCCCACCGGAACGCGTACCCCGGCAGCACCCCCGGCCCGCCGAGGGAGAGCCGCTGCTGGAGCGGAAGGGGGTCGCCGCCAAGCCAGCCGCCCCCCGCGAGACGGAGGTTGAGCCGCATCGTGGGCGTGAGGCGGTTGTACGACCGTGCGTCCACCCAGAACCGCTGGTACGCGTATGAGCCGTCGGTCGGGATCGCGCCGCGGACCGTTGCGGGGAGGTCGATGGGGGCGACGTCGGCGCTCGCCGAGCGCTCCAACTCGAAATGCACCCACATCCCCGAATTGGGGAGCAGAGTCTCGTTGCGGGTGTCGTAGTCGAAGCCGAGGTGCAAGGTCTTGAACCGGCCGTCGTCGATGAGCGGGTTCGGTCGCCACGGGTCGGCGGTGCGGAAGAGGGTCCAGGGATCGTTGGCCGGGAGGGAGCGTTGCCGCGCGGTGCGCCATCCCCCATCGACCCGGAAGGAGGACCCGGCCCAGTAGTAGCCGTAAAGCGCCACCGCCTCGTCGAGGAAGTAGTCGCGATAGTCGCGGTGAAGGAGGAGCGTGGACCATCCGATCTCGCTCCGCGTGAGCGGCTGTGGCTCGATGGATTGCACCAGTTGCGACGCGCGCGCGCCCAGGCCCCATGCGTGGTGATTCGGGACGCCGTTGCCGAAGTCGAAATGCGCGTCGTATCCCACCTGCTCACCGAGTTCGGTGGGGTCGCCCGCCGTCCGGATGATCCCGAGCAGTTCGAGGGTGGCCTTCTGCCTGGGATTCGCGCGATAGGTGAACCTCGGCCCCAGGGTGATCGGGAGCCCCTCGACACGATCATAGGTGCCGCCGCTCGAGAGGAAGAGAGTGGTGTTGATCTTTCCCGTCTGGAACGAATGCTGGGCGCCGCCGAACTCGAGCAGGGTGCGCCGTCGTTCCCGGTGGGCCAGGGTCCCGTCCTCCAGACGTACCACTTGGGCTGCGTCGAGGTGCGCCTCCACGACCCCCTGAGCGCGCCGGCGGTATCGCCCAGCACTCGGCCGCCGACCACAAGCACGTCCCCCTGGATCGTCCCGCCGGAGATGAGCTCGAGATCGCCGTTCACCACGACGACCGGCCCTTCGATCGTCCCGCCCACCCGGAGCGGGCCCCGCCACACCGCGACCATCCCCGCCATTCGCGCCCCCGCGGGAAGGGTGACCGTCCCTTCCAGTCGGGTCGTGCCGGTCCCGTTGAAGAAGGCGATCGCCCGCTGGAGGACGTCGTTGTCGAGACCAGCCCGCTGCGCCGCGGGAGCTGCCGGGGCATCGGGGTCGATGACGATGACGGAGTCCTGGGCGACAAGCGCGCGTGTCCCGCAAAAGATCAATGTGATGACCAAGTGACCGGTGACCAGTGACCGGTGACCGGGCCTGAAGCGTTGGGTGCGGTGCTTGATCGGATCGTTGTTGGTCATCGTGATCTCCATTTGGGCCCGGTCACCGGTCACCGGTCACGGGTCACTGGTCACCTAGAGTCCCAGCCGCCGCATCCTTCGATACAAATTCGCCCGATCGGTCCGGAGCGTCCGGGCCGCCTCGGCCACGTTCCCGTTCGAGCGCGCCAAGGCGTCGCGGATGAGCCGCCGCTCGTGTGCATCGAGCGCTTCGGACAGCGGCAGTTCCTGCGCGGCTTGCCCGTCCGCCGAGGCCTGGGGCCTGAGGCCCGAGGCCTGTGGCAGCACGGCCGCCACTGCGTCCACCCCGATCTCGGGCTTCCCCCCACCGACGATGATCAGTCGCTCGATGATGTTCGCGAGCTCCCGCACATTCCCTGGCCACGGATAGCGACTGAGCGCCTCGAGCGCCTGTGGACTGAAGGTCGGCGTCCCCACCGGCCGGACCCGCCGCGCCAGGTGCACGACCAGGGCCGGGATATCCTCGCCGCGGTCACGGAGTGGCGGCAGGAGGATCGGGAAGACATTCAGCCGGAAGAAGAGGTCCTCCCGGAAGGCCCCGCTCGCCACCGACTGTTCCAGCTGCCGGTTGGTCGCGGCCAGCACCCTGACGTCCACCCGTTCGGCCCGTTCCGCGCCGACGCGCTGCAGTTCGCCGGTCTCCAGCACCCGGAGCAGCTTGGCCTGCGCCTCGAGGCTCAGGTCGCCGATCTCATCGAGCAGGATCGTCCCGCCGTCGGCCAGCGCGAATCGGCCGAGGCGCCGCTCGGTGGCGCCAGTGAAGGCACCCCGCTCGTGACCGAAAAGTTCCGACTCCACCAGTTCGCGTGGGATCGCCGCACAGTTGACCGGGATGAATGCGCGCTTGGCCCGCCGGCTGCCACGGTGGATCGCGGCCGCCACCAGCTCCTTGCCGGTCCCCGACTCACCGGTGATCAGCACCCGCGTGTCGGTCGGCGACACCTGGGCGATCTGTTCCCGCACCCGGGTCATCCCGCGCCCGGTCCCGACCAGCTCACCAGGCACCGCCACCTGGGTCCGCAGCACCCGGTTCTCCAGCTGGGTGCGGCGGAGCTCGAGCGCCGAGCGGAGGGTCACCAGCACCGCCTCGGGGCTGAGCGGCTTCTCGAGGAACTGGAAGGCGCCGAGCTGAGTGGCGCGGACGGCGTCGGAGAGCTGCGCCTTTCCGCTCATCATGATCACCGGGGCCTCGAGCCCGCGCGCGCGCATCGCCTCGAGGGTGGCGAGCCCATCGGGGCCCGGGGGCATCATCAGGTCGCAGAAGGCCGCGTCGGGATCGAGCTTCTCGAGCTCGAGGAGTGCGGCGTTGCCATTGGCCGCATCCACGACCTCGAACCCTTCGGCGCGGAGCAGGGCGCCCAGCATCCGGCGGATGTTGGGTTCGTCGTCGATGAGAAGAATGGTCTGCATCAGCTGGTCCCCCGCGGGAGGCGGAACACGAACACCGCCCCGCCACCCGGATTCTCCTCCACCGCCACCGTTCCGCCGTGCACCTCGATCGTCTGCCGCACCAGTGCGAGCCCCAGCCCGGTGCCGTCCTTCTTCGTCGTGACGTACGGCTGGAATATCCGGTCACGGTCGCTGGGACGGATACCCGGCCCCCGATCGGCGATCCGCACCTCGGCCCCGTCCGTCCACGGCGAGATCATCACCCTGAGCTCTCCCGCGCCCCCCTGCGCTTCGGCGCCATTTCGGAGCACGTTGCTGAAGGCGCGACGGAGGGGATCGAGGTGCCCCATCACCCGCGGCGTCGCGGGATCTGCAGTGAGCACCGTCTGCACTTCCGGTGGCAGCGACGTCCGCACCAGCTCTTCCACCAATTCGCCCAGGTCCACCTCGGCCGCGGGCCCTTCGGGGAGGCGACCGAAATCGGCGAACTCCCGCGCCAGTTGTTCCAGCCGCCCCGACTCGGTCGTGAGGACCTCGAGGGCTTCGGCCTGGGCCGGGGTCGCGTTCCGCGTCAGCTGCGCCACCGCGAAGCGCATGGGTGTCAGCGGATTCTTCATTTCGTGCGCCACCCGGCGTGCCACTTCGCGGAAGGCCCGAAGCCTGGCGGCTTCGAGCTCCCGTTCGCGCCCGATGTCGAGTTCGTCCGCCATCCCGCGGAGCGCTTCGCGCAGGACGCCGAATTCCGGGGCCCCTTTCTTGGGAGGTTCGGTCGGAAGCGCCTCTCGTCGCCGGATGAAGCCGGTCCACTCCACCAGTTCGCCGATCGGCCGGCTCAGCTGGCGCGACAAGTGCCCCGCGATCCGGGTGCCGGCATAGACGATGATCGCGCCGAGCAGGAGGAGGAGCGCCGTCGCGGCGGCACCGAGGTACTTGCTGTAGGCGCTGATCTGCTGGGAACGGGAGAGGACGCTGCTCAACGCCGCCGCGTGGTCGGCCAGCGCCTTTCGCTCGGCACGGGTGAGCCTGGTGGTGTCGAGGGTCTCGAGCAGCACACGGCCGCTGCTCCCGGTGGCCGCCACGGCTGTTCGCATCGCCTCGGTCGTGGTGCTGTTCTGCAGCGTGAGGGCCCAGCTCACCAGGACCGCGCTCGTCGGCAGGACGCCGAGTGCGAGGAGGGCCCAGAGGATGCGCTGGCGGAAGGTGAGGGGGCGGGGGAGCATGGTCAGAAAGATAGGGGAGAGTGTGTCGTTTGAACACATAGCCTCCCCTCCCTCGACAGGGGGAGGGGTCGGGGAGGGGCTGTCGGTGAAGGAGGAGAGCCGACTTTCGAGGTAGTAAGCGGCGTTCGAGCCCGCTATCTTACCCCCGCCTGTGACCGCTCAGAACCCCTTGTCCGACCTGCACTTCGCCCGTCTTTTCGACCGGCAAGCTGCGACGCATCCCGACCGCGAGTTCCTTGTGGCCGGGGAGGGTCGTTGGACCTGGGGGCAGATCCGCGACCGGTCGTCCGCGCTGGCCGAATCGTTGGCGGAGCGGGGGATCAAGCAGGGGGACAAGCTCGCGCTGGTCGTTCCGAACTGGCCCGAGGGGATCGTGGCGTTCATCGCCGCGGCCCGGCTCGGCGCCACGGTGCTGCCGCTCGACCCCGGCTCGACCTTTCATGAACTCCGGTATCTCCTCCGTCACGGCGAGGTCCGTGCGGCGGTGATCGCGGAGCAGTGGAACGGCGAGGAGCTCCTCGAGCAGTTTGACGAGCTCCTGCCCGAACTCCCCGACCTCGCCTTCCTGGTGACGGTGGGGCCTGAGGATCTCTGGCACGATGACCGGGTCTTCCAGTTCGAGGACCTGGTCGCCAAGGGTGGGGTCAAGGCGCCGCGATTGGCGGAGTTCGATCCCGCCACGACGCCGCTCTGCCTGATCTACACCAGCGGGACCACCGGCAAGCCCAAGGGGGTCGTGCTCACCCACGCCGCCCTGGTCGGCTCGGCGGTGGCCACCGCGGAAGCGATCGGCACCACCAATGAGGACCGCGTGCTCCTCGGCGTGCCGCTCTTCCACATCTTCGGCATCTCGGTGCTGGTGGCCACGGTGGCGAGCGGTGCCACGCTGGTGCTGCAGGAGCGCTTCCGTCCCGCGGAGGCGCTGGAATTGGTGCCGCGCGAGCGGATCACCGTCCTGCACGGCGTCCCGACGATGTTCGCGCTGCTCATGCGCGAGCCGGGCTTCGACCCGGCACAGCTTCGGACCCTCCGCTCCGGCATCATCGGCGGGAGCTTCGTGTCCGAAGAGTTGGTCACCCGCATCCGTACCTGGTGCGACGTGCAGATCGCCTACGGCCTCACCGAGACCGGCCCCACCATCAGCGTCACCCGCCCCGGCGACCCGGCCGGCAAGCGGGGACAGACGGTGGGACGGCCGCTCGCGGGGGTCGAGGCGACCATCCGTGACGTGCTCACGGGGACCCTGCACGGGCTCGAGGCGGTGGGGGAACTGGCGGTGAAGTCCCCGTTCCTGATGACGGGGTATCACCGCATGCCGGGGGAGACCCAGAAGGTCTTCTCCCCGGAGGGCTACTTCCTGACCGGCGACCTGGCCGTCCTCGACGAGGACGGGTACATCCAGCTCGTGGGCCGAAGGAAGGAGCTCATCATCCGCGAGGGCCGCAATCTGAGCCCCCGCGAGGTGGAAGACGTATTGCGCGCCCACCCGGCGGTGGACGACGCCTGCGTGATCGGCCTGCCCCATGAAGTGATGGGCGAGGTGATCTGCGCATGCGTCGTCGCCGTGGAGGGCGCCATCGTGACCGGCGACGAACTCAAGGAGTTCTGTCGCGATCAATTGGCCGACTACAAGATCCCCGACCTCGTTCGGTTCTTCGACGCCTTCCCGCTCACCGGGTCGGGCAAGGTGAAGCGTCGCGAACTCACGAGGGTGGTGGAACTGGAGCACTCGACTACGTGAATGCACTGCTGCGACGGAACCGGCCTGCGCCGGAGTCCCCCGTCACCCCCTCTGCGCCGAATGCGGCGCTCCTGATCGACTTCGACAACGTCACCCTCGGCATCCAGAGCGATCTGGCCCGTGAGCTGCGCGCGCTCATCCAGAGCGACGCGCTCGGCCACCACGTGACCATCCAGCGCGCCTACGCCGACTGGCGCCGCTTCCCGCAATACCTGGTGCCGCTCACCGAGGCCTCGGTCGAGCTGGTCAGCGCCCCCGCCGTCGGGCCCAACAAGAAGAACGCCACCGACATCCGCCTGGCCATCGACGCGATGGAGCTCTGCTTCACGCGTCCCGAGATCGGGACGTTCATCCTGCTCTCCGGTGACAGTGACTTCTCCTCCTTGGTCGTCAAGCTCAAGGAATGGGGGAAGTACATCATCGGCGTCGGGATGAAGGAGTCGAGCTCCGACACGCTGATGCGGGTCTGCCACGAGTACTACAGCTATTCCGACCTGGCCGGCCTCAAGAAGTCCGACGACGTCGCGCGCGACCCGGGGATCCCGCAGGACCCCTGGCAGCTGGTCGTCACCGCCACCGCCCAGATGGTCAAGAACCGCGACGTGATGCGGGCCGACCGGCTGAAGCAGGTGATGCAGCAGATCGACCCCGCCTTCGACGAGCGCCGGGTCGGCAAGGGGTACGGGCGATTCTCGAAGTTCGTGACCGACGCCGCCGACAAGGGCCTCATCTCCGCCAAGTTGATGGAGAATGGCCAGCTCGAGGTATCGCCCTCGGGCGCAGCACCGCAGGGGCGCAGGGGCGCAGTTGCGGAGGCCCCGGCCGCCGCGCCTTCCGTCGAAGGTGGTCGCGGCCGTGGTCGGGGCCGGGGACGGGGCCGAGGACATGCGGAGGGTACCGATGCGCTCCCGCCTGCGACCGAACGCGCTCCGGCAGCAGCTCGAGCGCCTCGAGCGCCTCGTGCGCCTGTCGTCTCCAACATCCTCACCCTTGCGTCGGGATTCGAACTTCTCACCGCGGCGCTCAAGGAGCTTCCGGCCCCGGTGGCCGGTGAGGTGCTCCGTCTCCGGATGATCGCCAACCTTGGCCGCGAGGACGAGCTCCTCAACGTCTCCCGGTTCGACCGGCTCCTCCGGCAGGCGCACGACGCCGAGCTGGTCGAGGTCCGGAAGGTGGGCGAAGATATGTACGATGTCTCACCGCTGGGGCAGAGCAACGCGCCCCCCGCGCGCTACGAGCGGAAGCCGCAGCCCAGTTCGCGTCCTGCGGACGGGGGAGAGCAGGCGTCAGCGCCTGCGGTACCCGCGGCCGTGGACGTTCCGCCCCCGCCGGCCGCGCCCCGCTCCCTCGGCATCCGCCGCGGGACCCGGAGCGGGATGATCAAGGCCGCCAATCCGCTCGTCGGGGTCATCTCCCTGGATGACACGCCAGTGAAAGCCGCCTCCACGGAAGAAAAAGCTCCGGCGCGTGGTCGTGGTCGCGCACCCGCCGCCCCGGCCCCCGAATCGGCCGAAGGTGCGGCGCCGAAGAAGGGTCGGCCCCGGCGTCGCGGCGGGCGCGGGAAGCCGAAGCCGGCCAGCTGAGCAGGTCTATCGAGGAAAGCTCTGGGCCCGCGATTCATCGCGGGCCTTTTGCTTTGGAGCCAGCGTTGCGGGCCCGCCATTTATGGCGGGGCTATCGAAGTGAACCATGCCGAGGGACCGACCTCCGGTCGGTCCGTTACCGGGAGCATTTCCATACCCTTCGGACCGCCCGGAGGGCGGTCCCTCGGCCGGCTTCCGGTCCTCTTGCCCGCGATAAATCGCGGGCCCGCACTTCACCGGGCAAGGCCACCCGCCGCGGCTGCGCCGCGGGTCGCGCTGTACCGGCACAATCGAGGGCGCGATACGCGCC
>JANLXK010000498.1:0-6343 GCA_031365045.1 Gemmatimonadota bacterium
CCGGCCGAGGCCGCAGTCACATATCGCCAGCTCCTGGAGCTCGATGCGGTCCATCGCGCGGCGCGGGTGGAGTTGGCGCAGCTGCTCGAGTCGAGCGGGGATCTCGAGGGGGCCACCGACCAGCTCACGGCGGCGCTCAAGGGGGAGCCGGACGCCGCCGATCTCCTGATCCAGCGCGGCGCACTCCTCGGCCAGCTCAAGCTGTATGTCGAAGCCGAGGCCGACCTCCGCCGGGTGCTCCGGAAGGAGGCTCAGAACGCCACCGCCCTCTTCCATCTCGGCGTCGTTCAGGTCCGCAAGGGTCTCCCTTCGGAGGGGGCACCTACGCTGCGTCGCGCCCTCGAGTCCGACCCTGCGAACGTGGCAGCCTGGTATGCGCTGGGTGAAGCGCTCATGGGGCTCCGTGACCTCGGCGGCGCCGAAGCGGCGCTCCGGCGTGCATTGGAGCTCTCCCCGTCGCATCCGCGGGCCTGCCATCTACTCGGACGGGTCCTGGATCGCGTCGGCCGGACCGACGAGGCCGCCGCGATGTACCAGCGCGCCCGCGAGAGCACCCGATGATCGAGGTCGTGGTCGACGACCTGGCCTTCGTGAAGGCCGACGCGGTACTGCGTCCGGCAGACGAACGTCTCGAGCCGGTGCAACGGGCGGCGGTGCGGCTCGACGAGGCGGCCGGCCCCCGGTTCAGCGAGCTGCGCCGGGTCCAGAATCCGCTCATCGTCGGCGCCGCGGTGATCACCGGCGGGGGGGACCTCACCGCCCAGCTGGTGCTGCACGCCGTCATCCAGTCGCGCGACCAGAACGTTTCGGCCGATACGGTGCGGCGCGCGCTCACGAGCGCGTGGCAACGCGCCGCCCAGTGGCAATTGATGTCGATCGCGACCCCGCTGGTGGGTGCGGGTGCCGGACAGCTCCCCGCCGAGGAGGCGGCGCGTCTCCTGCTCGACACCTGGAATGACCCGATGCGCCGAGCCGAATTCCCGGCCGCACTCACCATCGTGGTCGAGCGGGAGCGCGACCGGGACGAGATCCTGCCCATCTTCGCCGTGCGATCGGCATGAATCGCCGCAGCCTGGCGATCGTGATCCTGGTGGCCTGGGTCGGCGCCCTCGGATGGCTCGGCGTCCGCGAGTTCTCACACCGCGGCCGCAGCGTCGTCGTCGGGCGCCAGGCGGTCGCGCCGGGCGCGGCGTATTACCGTGTCCGGCTCGGCCGCGCGCAGGTCGGGTACGCGCTGATGCAAGTGGACACCCTTGCGCCCACCGATACGAGCCCGGCGCTGGTGATGCTGCAGAGCCGGGTCTGGTATGCTGCCGGCGATGCGCCCGACCAGAAGCGATACGAAATCTTCACCAACGCCTGGCTCACCACCGATCTCCGGCTCTGGCGATCTACGACCCTCCGGGGCGACCCCGATGGCCAGGTGCAGTGGGATCTCCGGGTCGACGGCGACACCCTGCGAACCACATTCACGAGCGGCGCCGACCGCTGGATCACGAAACTCCGGCTCGATACGATCCCCGTGCCGGTCGAGGCGGTGCCGCTCTGGCTCGCGACCTACGCCCGTCCCCGCCCCGGTCGCGCGGCGTCGGTCTCATCGATCGACCTGAGCACCCTCATTCGCCGGCGGGAGACCTGGACCGCCACCGCCGAGTCGACGCTGACCGTCCCCGACAGCGTGAAGAAGATCGGGGCCGACAGCTTCCAGATCGTCAGCTACGATACCGTGCACGCCTGGCGTGTGAGCGGCACCGACCGGTCGGTGCAGGTCCATCAGTGGGTGGACGAGAACGGCTTCCCGATCAGGCGGTGGACCGGCGGCGGCCTCGTTTGGGAGCGCGACGCCTTCGAGCCGACCATCACCGGCTTCCACGTGGCGAACGATTCGCTCACTGGGCGCTCGGCCCTCCGCGCACCGATCCCGGTCGACGTGGCCGACTTGCGGGGCCGTTCACGAGACGGGTGGCAACTCCTCCTGGTGGGCGCGGAGTACCCTCCCCTCGATGCGGCCGGTCCCACCCAGCGGATCAACGGCGACACCGTGGAGACGTTCGAGCCGGCGTCGTGGCGCGGGGCACAGGCCTTCCGCCCGCTCGCGCCCCTCCCGATGGTCAACCCGCGCTTCACGACCGACCTCTGGCCGGAGCCGCGGCTCTCGCCCGACGACACGGCGCTGACCGCCCTGGCCCAGCGCATCGGAGGTGGCACCACCAACGCGCGCGACGCGGCGGCGGCGCTCCACGATTGGGTGGTGGAGAACGTGGTGAACTTCCCGGCGACCCTCGGACCGAGCATCCGACCCGCGAGCGCAGTGCTCGCCGCGCGTGCCGGCACCCCCGAGGAGAAGGCCACGTTGCTGGTGGCCTTGGCCCGGCGGCTCGGCCTGCCCGCGCGCATGGTGGGCGGGCTGCTCCTCACCCCGCGCGGTCCGCGGGCGCACACCTGGGCCGAGGTCTTCATCGGCGACTGGGTGCCGCTCGACCCCGGGCAACCTGGACGGGTCGCCTCGGCCGCGCACATTCGACTCGTCACCGGCGGTTCGGGCCGGTGGACCGACCTCTTCCCCCTGGCCGGCGGCCTGGTCGGCACCGGCCGCGCTCCCGTCGAGATCCGATGATCCGTCTCACCGACCTGACCAAGCGCTACGGCAGCTTCACCGCCGTCGATGCCATCGCCCTGCAGGTGCCGAAGGGCCAGCTGTTCGGGTTCCTTGGCCCCAACGGCGCCGGCAAGACCACCACGCTCCGGATGATCGCCGGGATCCTCCAGCCGACCCACGGCCGGGTGGAGGTGGCGGGCCACGACATCCAGAGCGATCCCAAGGCGGCCAAGGCGCGGCTCGGCTTCATCCCCGACCGGCCCTACGTCTACGAAAAGCTCACCGGGGCCGAGTTCCTCCGGTTCGTGGCGGGACTGTACGGCCAGGGTGGGGCGTCGGTCGAGCGGCGGATGGACGAGCTGTTGGCGCTCTTCGAGCTGAGCGACTGGAAGGACCAGCTGGTGGAGAAGTACAGCCACGGGATGCGGCAGAAGCTCATCATCTCGAGCGCGCTGGTGCACCGCCCCGACGTGATCGTGGTGGACGAGCCGATGGTGGGGCTCGACCCCAAAGGCCAGAGCTTCCTCAAGGATCTCTTCCGGCAGTTCTGCGACCGGGGGGGCACCGTGTTGATGAGCACCCACACGCTGGAGATCGCCGAGACCGTGTGCGATCGGATCGCGATCATCCAGAAGGGGAAGATCGTGGCCGAAGGGACGATGGCGGAGGTGCGGCAGAAGACCGAGAGCCACGGCCAGTCGCTGGAGCAGGTGTTCCTCAAGCTGACCGGCGGCGCCGAGCTCCGTTCGCTGGCGGGGGTGTTCGGTGACTGAGCCGGGGATACTCCGGGTCCTGGAGCCGAAATGGCGCACCGCGCGCTCGCGGCTCCGGCAGGAAAAGGACGGGATCGGCGGGAAGATCCTGCTCCTCCTCCTCGTCGGCGGCGGGTTCTGGGGCGGGACGTACGTCCTGATGGAGCGGGTGCTCCGCTACCTCAAGGCCACGCCCGAGGTCGGACCGCTCATCGCGAGCAAGATCCTGGGTGTGGCGCTCCTGTCGTTCCTGTCGCTCCTGCTCCTGTCGAACCTGATCACCGCGCTCTCGTCGTTCTTCCTGGCGCGCGACCTCGACCTGCTCCTCTCGGCGCCGGTCGACTGGCTCACCTTCTACGTCTCCAAGCTCGGGGAGAACCTGCTCCATTCGAGCTGGATGGTGGTAGTGATGGCGGTGCCGGTCTTCACCGCGTACGGCGTGGTGTTCCACGGCGGTCCGCTCTTCGCCTTCGTGGCGGCGGCGGCGCTCCTGCCGTTGCTGGTGGTCCCCGCGGCGATCGGGACCGCCGTGACCACGATCCTGGTGAACGTCTTCCCCGCCCGGCGGATCCGCGACCTGCTGACCATCGTCGCGGTGCTCGCCGCGGCGGCGTTCGTCCTGGCGCTCCGGCTCGCACGTCCCGAGCAGCTGGCCCGCCCGGAAGGATTCCGCAACCTCGTCGACTTCCTCACCCTGCTGCAGGCGCCGACCAGCCCGTTCCTGCCGAGTCAGTGGGCCGCTGATGCGGTGATGAACTGGCTCGACCGCGTGGCCGACCCGTTGCCGCTCTTGCTCCTCTGGACCACGGCGCCGGCGGTGATGACCCTGGGAGCGCTGGTGCATCGGCGGTTCTACACGTCAGGGCACACCCGCTCACAGGAAGGGGGAGACGTCCGGGGCGCGGAACGGAAGCAGGCGCCGTGGATCACCTTCCTCCTGGCACCCCTCAAGCCGTCCCAGCGCGAGCTGTTGCTCAAGGACCTCCGGGTCTTCTTCCGCGACTCGACCCAGTGGGGGCAGCTGATCCTCATCGCGGTGCTGCTGGTGGTGTACCTCTTCAACATCTCCGCGCTGCCGCTGAACACCGGGGAGCGGCTGCCACTCTATATCACCGTGATGGTGATCTTCCTGAATCTGGGGCTCACGGGGTTCGTGCTCGCGTCGATCGCGGTGCGGTTCATCTTCCCCGCCGTGTCGCTGGAAGGGCGGCAGCTCTGGCTGCTCCGCTCGAGCCCGCTCGATCTCCGTGGGCTCATCTGGAGCAAGTACTGGACGGGCACCGGGCCGCTGCTGGTGCTGGCGGTGATCCTCATCGTGCTCACCAGCACCAGCCTCAAGGCGCCGCCGGCGGTGCTGGCGATGAGCGTGGGCACGATCATCTCCCTCACCCTTGCGCTGGGGGCGATCGCGCTGGGCTACGGCGCCGTCTATCCCCAGTTCGAGACCGAGAACGTCGCGCAGATCCCGACCAGTTTCGGGGGCCTGGTCTGCATGATGACGATCGTCGGGTTGCTGGGATTGATCATCGTGATCGAGGCGGGCCCGGTGGCCGAGTATCTCCGGCGGCAGCAGGCGGGGCAGCACGGCGGGGAAACGGCCCTGATTCTCGGGCTGGCCGTAGTGGTGGGCGTCTGCGCGGTCGCGACCGTGTTCCCGCTGCGGGTGGCGATGCGGAAGCTGGAAGGGATGGACTTCGAGCCCTGACCATCGCCCAGTCATCGGCTCGGGGAGCAATGGCACGACCGTTGCTTCGGGTGCTGGGATATCCCGATTTCCTGTCCTGAACGGAGGTCACATGCGTCGACTGCTTCACAGCGCGGCCGGGTTCTTCCTGTTGGCCCTCACCGCCCTGCCCGCCCTCGCACAATCCGCCCCGCACCGCCAAGGGTTCTTCATTGGATTCGGCCTCGGCGGGGGTGGGGGCGAGGTCAGCGGGAACGATCAGACGAATGGCGGGACCGGCTGGCTGACGCTGGGTGGCACCCTGAGCCCGAAGGTCCGTCTCGCCGGTGATATCCAGGGCTTCACCCCGAGTGATAACAGCGACTTCCACATGGGGACCTCGACGGTCGCGGTCCTGTTCTATCCCTCGGCCCGTGGCAACTTCTTCCTCAAGGGCGGGGTGGGTGCCGCGGAGGTCTCGATCAGCGGCCCCGGGCCGGACGGGAGCGGCATCGGGTTCGGCACCATGATGGGCGCCGGGTTTGACATCATGGTGGGAAAGAAGATCTCGATCACGCCGCAGTTCACCATCTTCGGCGGGAAGACCGGCGACATCGAGGACAGCGGCGGGACCGCCATCGCGAACGACGTCGATTTCGGGGTCGCGACCTTCTCGGTCGGCGTGGTGTTCCACTGATCTCCGGGCTTGCGGAGTCCGCCGGCGAACACGAAATTGATGGCATCCCGCTTTCTCAACCCACCGGAGGATCGATGCGCACGTTCATCCGCAGTACTTTCGTCGCCCTGCTGCTTGGCGCGGTCACCGTTCCCCTCGTGGCCCAGGACATCCGGGCCATCTCGAGCGGCCCCGAGCGTGCCGGCTTCTGGTGGGGCCTCGGGCTCGGCGGGGGGCAAGCCGACGTCAAGTGCGACATCTGCCCCAATGTGGACCCCGAGACTTTTCCGATGCTCCACTTCACCCTCGGTGCGACGCTCAGCCCGAGCCTCACGCTCGGGGTGCAGTTCGGGGGCGGACAGAAGAGCGGCGCGTTCGGAACACTATCGAGCACCGACGTGGCCGTCGGTGACGCGAACGTGTCGCTCTACTGGTACCCTATGTCGACCGGCAATCTCTGGCTGCAAGGCGGCCTGGCCGGGGTGTTCTACCAGGAGAAGGACGGATCGGCCAAGGTGTCCTCGGTGGGCGGAGGCCTGACACTCGGCGCGGGGTATGACTTCCGGATGGGCCGGAACATGTCGATCACCCCCTCGCTCCGCGGCGCATGGGGCGGCAAGGGGAAGGTCACCGACCAGGACGGCAACACCTTC
>JANLXK010000550.1:0-4931 GCA_031365045.1 Gemmatimonadota bacterium
CTGCACCAACGACTCCTGTGTCCCCGCGACGGGCTGCGCGCACGCGAACAACACCATCGCGTGCTCGGACGGCAATCCCTGCACGATCGGCGACGTCTGTGGCGGGGGAGCCTGCCTTTCGGGAGCGGGCCCCCTGCCCGCTTCGGTCCGTCGCTGCAGCAGCGGCGCCCTCGCCATCCCCACATCGGGGGCCGCGACGCCGTATCCGTCCGCGATCGTGGTCACGGCACAGCCCTCCTATCTGTGCTCGACGACGGTCGAGCTCAACGGGTTCACGCACTCCTACGCCAGCGACGTGGACGTGCTGCTCGCGCACTTGACCGGCGGCAACGCGCTCATCCTGTCGGACGTGGGCGGGAGCACGGCGATGACGGGGGTGAACCTGATCTTGAGCGATGCGGCCGCGGCGCCGCTGTCCGGGGTGGGGCCGCTCGTCTCCGGCACGTTCAAGCCGACGAACATCGGCGCCGGCGACGTGTTCCCGGCGCCTGCGCCCGCGCCGACCGGGGGATCCGCTCTGTCGGTGTTCACCGGAACGAACCCGAATGGGACCTGGAATCTTTGGGTCGACGACCCGTTCGCACCGGACGGCGGGTCGCTTTCGGGCTGGTGCCTCAACGTGGTCTCGGTGTGCACCGCGAGCTCCGGCTGCAACGACGGCAATCCGTGCACGACGGATTCCTGTGTGAACTCGACGTGCACGTTCACGAACAACACCAATGCCTGCAACGACGGCAACGCCTGCACGCCGAGCGACACCTGCGCGAACGGGATTTGCGTGGGCGGGCCGGCGCCGTCTTGCGACGACGGCAGCTCCTGCACGACCGACAGCTGCAACGCGTCCACCGGCCTGTGCGAGCACGCTGCGATCGTTTGCAACGACGGCAACTCCTGCACGACCGACGGCTGCAGCCCGGCGACGGGTTGCGTTTTCACGGCGAACAACGCCAACCCGTGCACCGACAGCAACCCGTGCACCGCCACCGACGTCTGTCAGAACGGCGTCTGCGTGGGCCAAAATCCGGTCGTCTGCGTTCCGGACGGCGACGTGTGCACGACCGAGGCGTGCAGCCCGACGACTGGTCTTTGCGTGTCGAGCAGCAACACCAACGCTTGCGATGACGGTAACGCCTGCACGATGGGGGACACCTGTGGACCGAAGTTCACCGAGAACTTCGACGGAGAGCTTGCCCCCAACCTGCCGGGGACTTGGACGAGCGCGGTCACGGGAACCGGAAACGCCTGGAGCAGCGACTTCACGAGCAGCGACACCGCACCGAACTCGGCCCTGGGGTTCGACGGTTCCGCGGTGGCCGATGAGGTGCTCGTCAGCCCGCCGATGAACATCGCCACTCCGACCGCGCAGTTGACGTTCCGGAACCGGTGGGGCTTCGAGAACGCCACGTCGTGCCTCGACGCGGGGGTTCTCGAAATCGACATCGCCGGAGCCGGGTTCACGGACATCGTGGCGGCCGGCGGCAGTTTCGTCAGCGGCGGGTACACCGGAACCGTGTCGGCGTCCTTCAGCAACCCGCTGGCCGGCCGCTCGGCTTGGTGTAACGCCTCGGCCGGCTACCCGGCTTACCTCACGACGGTCGTCAATCTCCCCGCGGCCGCCGCGGGACACACGATCCAACTGCGATGGCGCATCGGCACCGATACGAGCTCGGGCGGCGCGGGTCAGAACATCGACTCGATCGTCGTCCTGGACGGCAGCAACACCTGCCGCCCCGGCACCGGATCGCTCGACTGCAACGACAACAACCCCTGCACCGACGATTCTTGCGATCCGGTCCTGGGCTGCCAGCACGGCAACAACGCCGATCCGTGCGACGACGGCAACCCGTGCACGATCCTCGACGCCTGCAGCGGCGGCAACTGCAACGGGACGGCGGTCCTCTGCGACGACAACAACGTGTGCACGACGGACCGCTGCGACCCGGCCTCGGGCTGCATCTACACCAACAACACGCTCGCCTGCGATGACGGCAACGGGTGCACGACCCTCGACGTCTGCAGCGGTGGCAGTTGCGCCGGGACGCCGATCACCGCTCCGGCGGAGGTCCAGAGCCTGACCGCAGCCGCCAACAAGCAGACCTACAACTGGTCCCCGGCTGCGTCCGCGACGCGGTACGACGTGGTGCGAGGCAGCGTGAACGGGCTTCCCGTCGGCCCCGGTGGCGGCGACGAGGTTTGCTTCGGTAGCCTCTCCGGCACGACGGTCACGGATGCCGCGAACCCGTCTCCTGGCACCGCCTTCTGGTACCTCTCGCGAGGGGGCAACAGTTGCGGCAACGGAACGTACGGCAGGCAAGGATCCCACGGAGCTCCCGGAGCGCCGCGTGCCACGACCACCTGTCCGTAAGTGCGAGCGCGACGTTAGATTACAATTTTTAAAGTCCAGCGTCCGGCGAAACGCTCGTTTCCAAGGTTGACCCGCGACCGGAATCTTCGTATGAAAGTCGGCGATTTCATCATCTTGCAGGCACCGTGGGGGCGATGAATCGAGGCTCGGCATTCAGCCAAGGCGCGCCCTCCCTACGCATGTGGGATGAGCGATCGTTCGTGCCCGCGAAAGCGGCGGATTTGTGGTCATTCACCAATAGGCGCGCCCTCGGGTTGGTCCCGATGAGGCGCCGAAAGACTTCTGGACAGGGGGAGATTCGATGAGGATCAGAACGGGTTGGATGGGGACCCTTCAGGCGCTGTGCGCGCTGGGTTGTCTCGTCATGAGTTTCGGCGCCGCGAGAGCGGCGGATCAATCATCTCTGGGCGGCGCCGTCGTCGAAAGCGGAGATGTCGCCGGTCCCCAGTCGATTTCTCCCGGTAAGGTGGTCGTCGACACCGAAGGCGTCCCCGATCTTGTCTCGCCGACGGTCGGGTCGTGCACCGGACCGGTCGTGCCTTTCGACGGCGCGACGTCCATCAACGGCCGTGCGCCGGTAGCGCGCTACGCCGCCGCCCGCGGCCACTACCTCATCCTTCAGTCGGAGTTGGCGGCGGCAGGGATCACGGGAACGACTTCAATTTCCGGTATTGGTTGGCGTTATGCCGCCGCCCCCGGAGTGGCCGGGTCGGCCCCGTTGAAAATTTATCTCGAAAACGTTGCCGCCTCGGAGGTCGTCAACAACAAGACGGCAACGTGGGCGACGGCGATCGGCACCATGACGCTCGTGCATAACGCGACCACGGCGCTTCCCAATTCCACCACGGCATTCGACATCACCTTTTCGGCCGGATCGTTCAGTTATACCGGCGGTGCGCTCTACGTCGCTTTCGACTGGGGACCCTACGCCGGCACGCTGGGCGCGGCCGCAACCGTTTCGTGCAACAGCACGGGTTTGGCGGCCGGCCGCGAGAAACAGGCCAATTCCGCAGCGGCTACGCTGGGCGCCAACAGCGCCTTCGGGCCCGAGACGCGTTTGACGGCGTTGGTCGGCAGCAATGACGCGAGCGTCGTTTACGTCATATCGCTCGGTTCACTTGCCCAGCCTCTCGTCGGGCCCCAGACGGTTCAGGCCGTCGTCACGAACAAGGGCGCCAGCGCGCTGAGCAACCTGCCCGTCACGTTCAACCTCACGGGAGCCGAAATTTTCTCGAACACGCAAAACGTCGCCACGTTGGCGGCCTGCGGCGGAACGACGACCGTGACGTTTGCGCCCTTCACGCCGAGCGCGATCGGCAGCGACACCGTCACGGTTTCCGTCCCCGCGGACGACAATAACGCGAACAACAGCGGGAGCAAGCCGCTGAACGAGACGTTCAACCTGTACTCGTACAAGCACCCCGGCACGACGGCAAGCGGCGGGGTTGGCGTGAACTCTCCCAACACGGCGGATTTCGTCGCCAAGTTCACGACGACGGTGGCCGCCAAGGTCTCCGCCGTAAGCATCGAGTTCCCGTTGACGAGCACCACGACCTACAGAGTGGCGATTTATCCGGACTCCGGATCGGGCACCCCGGGATTGGTCCCGCTCTATGAAGACGCCGTGGATCGCACCGTCACGGTGGCCGGCCCCGTGACGATCACTCTCCCGACTCCCGTGGCGGTCGGCCCGGGCAATTTCTACGCCGGCGTGCAGCAGACGAACACGACCAACATGGGGCTGGGATTCGACACCGAAGTGCCCATCCGTGCCGGTTCGTTCTACCTCGCCGTCCCGCATCCGGCGACCGCCTGGACCGACTTTGCGCCGGGCAACAACTTCAAGCTGAACATCGGCGTCACCCTCATTCAATGTGCAGCGGCTGCCGAGTGCAACGACGGCAACCCGTGCACTAACGACGCCTGCACGAACAACCTCTGTACACACACAAATAACAGTGCGACCTCCTGCGACGGCAACGCGTGTTCGGATCCGGACCAGTGCTTGAACGGGGTCTGCATCCCCGGCCCGAACCCGTGCAACGACAACAACGCCTGCACGGTCGATCTGTGCGCCGGCGGCGGGGGCTGCACCAACACGCCCGTCGATTGCAACGACAACAACCCCTGCACCAATGACTTCTGCGTCCCTGCGACGGGATGCGGACACTCGAACAACACGAACGCCTGCACGGACAACAACCTTTGCACGATCGGCGATGCTTGCAGCGGCGGCGTCTGCCTTCCGGGAACGGGGGCCCTCCCCGCGCCGGTGAGCACCTGCAACACCGGCGGCATCACCATCCCGAGCATCGGTACGGCCACGCCGTACCCGTCGGCCATTACCCTCAGCGGGCTGCCGACGTACCTGTGCAAAGCGACCGTAAACGTGAACGGGATCACCCACACGTTCTTGGACGATGTGGACATCCTGCTCTCGAGCCCGACGCCCACGACCAATCACATCATCTTGTCGGACGTCACCGGGGCGCCGACCGGCCTGAACCTCACGTTCGACGACGCGGCCGCCACGACGGTGCCCGCGTCGCCTGCGTCGGGGACCTAC
>JANLXK010000554.1:0-8872 GCA_031365045.1 Gemmatimonadota bacterium
CCATCGGGCGCCCACTCCGTTCGGCGCGCGTGGGGGTGGTGAACGAGGTCCCCTGCGGCTCTTCGGTCATTCCGTCGAGGAGCGCGACCTGGGCCCCGATCCGCACACCGTTCCCGTGGGTGAGATCGTAGCCGACGCGGATCTGCGGGATCCAGAACCAGAGATTGCCGGCGCTGGTGTATCCGGGGATCCCGAGGGCCGCGAGGCTGGTCGGGTTCACGTCCGCGACCAAGGGCCCTTCCTGCCCGATCAGCAGCGACGCACGGTCCCAGGTGATCTCGCCGATCACTCGGCGGACATGAGGCACGGGCCCGGTGCGGCCGTTGTTGAGCTGGCCGCCGAAGAAGTCGACGTCGAGCTCGGTGTGGAGGTCGCCCCCGGCGAATCCGGCGAGATCCGCTGTGCCGATAAGCCGGGTCTGGCGGTTGGTGGCGCCGAGGGAGGTGTTGGGGAGGTAGGTGGCGGTCGTGTCCGGGGTGCTGTCACCCAGGGGCAGGTCACTGTTGTTGACCTTGTTGTCATTGTAGAAGGCGTTCATCAGGACGACCCCGTGGAACCCCCATTCCCACGCGACGTGCTTCGCTTGCTGGGCGGCGAGCCGGGGGGTAGTGAGGGCGGCAAGGGAGAAAACGAGCACATACGCGCGGCGTGTGACGTAGCTCACCGTGGTCTCCTGAGCGTGTTGGACGGGGGTCCCGCCGACGGCTAAATTGAAGGATGCTTTCGCTTCCCAATGTAGCGCTCCGAACGGCACTCGGGGCCACGGTACTCTTTGGCCCCCGGCACCCCGGTCCGGCCACCTTCGCCACCATTTCCGGACGGCTCACGGTGATCGACCGGGGGGGGCAGACCGCCCCGGACGTGCAGCAGGCGGTGGTCTACCTGCTCCCGGCCCACGGCGCCCCGCCGGCGGTCTCGGCCGGACGGGCCGACGTCACGACCGAGAACCGCACGTTCAGCCCTCACATCACCGTCGTCACCGCGGGATCGACCGTCCGGTTCCCCAACCGGGACGGATTCAACCACAACGTCTTCTCCCTGACCGACGGGAACGCCTTCGACCTCGGCCTCTACGACCGGGGGGAGGGGAAGACCACGGCGTTCGCGAATGCCGGAGTGGTGAATGTCTTCTGCAACGTTCATTCGACGATGAGCGCCGTCGTGGTGGTGCGGAACACTCCCTGGTTCGCGCAGCCCTCGGTGGACGGAAGCTTCATCATCGGGAACGTTCCGCCGGGGGAGTACGTGCTGCACCTGTGGCATGAACGGGCCCCCGAATCGACCCGGCCGGTGACGGTCACGGCCGGGGGGCTCCAGCTTCCCGATCTCCAGCTCGATGCCCGCGATTTCGTGCAGCGCGACCACCTCAACAAGTTCGGCCGGCCCTACGCCCGGACAGGACGCCGTTACTGATGCTCGCCGCCCTGAACCGACTCGGAGTGAAGGTCTTCGTCGCGACCGCCCTGGTGGTGGTCGTGGCCCTCGGCGGCGCCCTCTTCCTGACCAAGCGAAAGGCGGACGCGGCGGCGAATGACTCGATCACCCGCGCGCTCGGCGCCACCCGGCTCGCGATCCAGGGGACCCTCGATTCGCGTCAGGCCTCGCTCCGCCAGTCGTTGAGCATCCTCGCCACCCAGCCGTCCTACATCGCCTACATCCAGAAGGCGATCACCGGTGGCCGGCGGGGAGACCTCCTCGCACAGGCCGGGGAGTTCCAGGATCAGACGAAGGCCGCGTGGGTGATGGTCCTCGATCGCAGCGGCGTGATGCAGGCGTGGACCCTTCACAACGACCAGTTCGGCGATACCCTGGCCGAGGCCTCGCCGGTCCGGATCGCGCTCGAAGGGGGGAAAGGGCAGGGACTCTGGGTCGAGGTCGATACGGCCGGGCGTGACGTGCTCTACCAGGCGGTCTCGGTCCCCGTGACCCCGCCCGGGAGTGGCAACGTCGTGGCGGTCGTGATCGCGGCCCACGCCATCGACGCCGCGTTCGCGGACACGCTCAAGACGCAGACCAACTCCGAGATCGTCTTCTTCACGCTGGATACCGCGGGGCACCCGCGACCGGCGCTGACCACATTGCCGGCCGGCGTGGATGTCGGGAGCGCGATCGGCGGGATGGATTCGTCGGAAGGGGGCGCGACGATGGACTCGACCCACGTCCAGCTGGTCGCAGGGGGCGAGGAGTGGATCGGTACCATCGGGCCCCTCCTCAACGCCGACGGGGAGCCTCTGGGTGGCTACGTCGGGCTGCGGTCACGTGATGTTGAGCTGGCGGCCTTCACCGCCCTCAAGGACAGCTTCCCGACCGCCTTCATCGCGGGGCTCCTCATTGCGCTGATCTCTTCGCTCGCCATCGCGCGGACCGTGACCGGGCCGGTGAATCGTCTGGTCCAGGCCACGCGCGACGTGCGCGACGGAAAGCTGAGCGGCGAGATCGTGGTCGGCACCCACGACGAGATCGGCGAGCTGGCCGACGCCTTCCGCCGGATGGTCGGCGAGCTCAAGGAGAAGCAGGATCTCGTGAACCTCCTCAGTACCGGCGCCGGAGCCACGGTCCAGATGACCTCGGGCGACCACCGCGCCGTGACGAGCGGCGGCGCCATGGCACGCCCGTCGGCGATGGGGATCTCGCTGATGCCGGGCCAGACCCTCTCCAACCGCTACGAGATCAAGGAGATCCTCGGCGCCGGCGGGATGGGGGTGGTGTTCCGGGCGTGGGACCGCGAGCTGCAGGAGGCCGTGGCGATCAAGACCCTCAAGCCCGAGGTGATGGATGCCCAGAGCATCGAGCGGTTCAAGCAGGAGATCCGCCTCGCCCGCAAGATCTCGCATCGCAACGTGGTGCGGAACTACGACCTGGGCGAGTTCGACGGGATGCTCTACATCACGATGGAATACGTCGAGGGGACCACGCTCGAGAAGCTGCTGCGCCAGCGCGGCAAGCTCCCGGTCAGCGTGGCCCTCACGGTGGGCAAGCAGCTCCTCCGCGCCCTCGAGGCCGCCCACGAGATGGGGGTCATCCACCGCGACATCAAGCCGCAGAATATCGTGGTCGAGCCGACCGGCCTGGTGAAGGTGATGGACTTCGGCATCGCGCGGCTGGCGGAGTCACATGCGCACGACACCAAGGGGCTCACGGCGGTGGGGAGCGTGATCGGCACGCCGCAGTACATGAGCCCTGAGCAGTTGATGGCCACGGAGCTCGACGCGCGGAGCGACCTTTACGCCGCCGGCGCGGTGATATTCGAGTGTCTCACCGGCCGGGTGGTCTTCGAGGCGCCCACGGTCACGGCGCTGATCCTGGCCCAGGTGGAGCAGGCCCCGCCCGACCCACGGACGCTCAACCCCGCCATCCCGCACGACCTGGCGCTCATCGTCCTCAAGGCGCTGGAGAAGACCCGGGAGGCGCGGTGGAAGAGCGCCGCGGAGTTCTCCGAGGCGCTGGACGGAGTGGAGGTCCCGGCGGGCAGGGCGGGGGATTCGGGACCGGTCAGGGCCATAGCCGGGTAGGCGGGTGGGCGGGTAGATAACAAGGAACCGTCCTGACACTGAGCGCAGCGAAGTGGAAGGACCTAGCTCGGTAAGCTAGGTCCTTCGCTTTTCACCTCACCCCCCCACCCCCTCTCCCTTACGGGAGAGGGGGAGCACATCGCACGTGTTCCCCCTCTCCCGTAAGGGAGAGGGGGTTAGGGGGGGAGGTTCGAATGAGAGGGGGTCAGGGGGTGAGGCTACGGCCCCCAGCTCACCGCCAGGTCCCGCAGCCCGGGGATCGCGGCGGTGCCCACGAGTACTCGCCGTACCAGGTAATCGGCCTGGTTCTGGGTATCGAGCGGGACGATGTAGGCCGCCTTGCCGCCGAGGCCGTTCGGGGCAGAGACCACCACCGAGCGTCCGTCCGGCGCCCAGTCGCCGCCGAGGTAGTACGGGTCGCCCCCGCCCCAGGTGTTGGCGGCCCAGGTGACGCGCGAGGGGCCGCCGCCGATGGTCCGGACGGTGAAGTAGTCCGAACCCCCGTAGTACGTCCGGTAGAAGAGGATCCGCTGCCCATCGGGCGAGAAGTGAGGATGGCGGTCCCCGATCCAGCCGGCGGCGGGCGTCGTCAGGCGGCGGACCGCGCCGCTGGCAACATCAAGCAGATAGAGCGAGGTCGTGTAACCGTAGTTGACGGTGGTGTCGGTCGCGGAGAAGACGATCGTCGAGCCATCGGGCGACCAGTCCATTGTACCGTGGATCAGAAGCGGGCCGTTGCCGATGTCCATCACCCTGGGCGAGAGCGCGGTCAGGGCCGTGCCATCGGCGTTGGTCTGATAGATCCGGCTGGTCTGCCATGAGCTCAGAGAGTCGGCACTCGCCGTGTCGCGTACGAAGGCGATGCGGGTGCTCGCGTCGGGGCGCCAGGCAAAGGCGATGGGGCCGTTCAGGCGACCCGGCACCACCCCGGTCACTTCGGTCCGGCCCGCGCCGTTGCCAGTGTTGTTGAGGGTCGCGACGGCCCCATCGACCCCGTTGAGGGTGCAGACGTAGCCCGAGATGTCGCTCGCGAGATTGCCGCAGGCGAACGCGACGATCTTGCCGGTCGGGCTGAAGCGCGCGCCGGAGCCGTACGTGTCGGTCACCAGCGTTGCGGTGGTGTCACCGGCGGCGGTGGTGATCCGGAGGTCGAAGTTGCCGTTGCCGGTGTTGTAGGAGGTGTACGCCACCCGGGTCCGCGCGGAGTTCCAGCGGGGCGAGGTCCACTCCAGTCCGTAGCTGCCCAGGTAGCCGAGGATGATCCGGTTGCCGCCCAGGGTGTCGGCGCGATGGAGCTGCCAGCCGCTGGCGCCGCTGTCGCTGGCGAAGAGGATCGGGGGGTACGCGCCCGCGATGGTCCCGGTGAGGGTGAAGTCAATCTGATTCGCGGCCCCGGTGACTTGGCCCCGCACCGTCACGTTGCCGAGGAGGGTGGGGATCGGGCCGCTGCGGGCGAGTCCCTGACCGTCGGTGAAGATGACACTGTCGGGCACGGCGACCGTGGCGGGCACAGTCGGGAAGAACCTGATCCGCGCCCCGGCGACCGGCTTGCCGTCGGCGCCCACGGCGCGCACGATGAGCGGTTTGGGGGTCAGCTGACCGAGCGCCGCGCTTTGGCTGTCGCCCGAGATCTTCTGGAGCGCGGTCACGCTATTGGGCACCGAGACTCGGCTCGAGCTCACCACACCGCTCGGGATGCTGGCCAGGACGTAGAAGGTGCTCCCGAGCGCGCCGGGGCGGAGGGTCAGGCGGCCGAGGTGGTCGATCTTGGCCTTGGTGCTGTCGCTGACCCGCCAGGAGATGTAGGCGGTGTCGAGGGGGAGGGCGACCTGAAAGGCGGTGGCGACGAACTGGAGGGTATCGCCTGGCGCCATGGCGGTATCGCCGGGGAAGAGCTGGATGTCGTCGGAGAGGTAGCCGGGGCCGAAGTAGTACATCTGGATCTCCGGCACGCGGATGTCGCCTCGGCGGAAATCGACCAGGGAGGCCCCCTGGAACATCACGACCCCACCGCTGTAGTAGGAGAGGTAGACGAAGATCACGTGGTCGGTCGGCGGGGCCTCGGGGATCTGGACCCGGAGCTGGATCGACTCCTGGGCGGCCGGCCAGGCGATCATGGTGTCGGCAAAGATCGTGTCGACGACCGGGCTACAGTCACAGAAGGTGGAGTCCAGCTGCTCGACCAGGACCGAGATGGAATCGATCACCAGCCCGAAGGATGCCGGGGTGGTCCCGGGGGGGAGGACGAGCCGAGCCGTGAGGGCGGGGAGCTCGTGCAACCGTCCCGGTTCCGTCGGGGAGTCGACGCAGGCAAGGGTGACGCCCATGAGGAGCGCGGCGAAGTGGCTGCGGGTCAACGACATAGGGGGCTCGTTTCGACCGGGATCCGGGGGACCCTGAGATCGCTGGAGGCTGGGAATGAAGCAGGGTGGCTCAGAGCCACCCTGCTTATTAGAGGGTCAGCGGGCGGAGGTCAAGCGACCGGGGCCAGAAGGGGGTGACGCTCGCGCCGTTCAGGCCCAGGGAAATAGCTCAACGGATTTGGAAATTTTATGGTGAGGCGGGGCGTGTGATCCCCGTCACAAACCGTCTGAACGGGGGGATACGCTAATGTACTGGCCGTGCGGCAGGGGGCTAGGTCACGGGTCACAGGGGGAGGAAAGTGGGACGATGGGGCCGTGGCGGCGCGGCTTGCCGCGCACCGCCGAAGGGCCCGGCCGCCGTTGTGGCGCCGCTCGCGGCGCCTGAGATCGTCTGCCGGTGCTCGTTGTGGCGCCGCTGGCGGGGCGTCGTTGTGGCGCGGCTTGCCGCGCTCCGCCGAAGGGCCCGGCCGCCGTTGTGGCACCGCTCGCGGCGCACCGAGGCGGTGCGATCCTTCGGTCCGGAGCGCGTGTTTCGGGTGACGATCCTTCAGCGTAAGCTCCCTAACGTGGCTCATGCGCCGACACGACATCAGGCTCAAGCACTTCGACTACCGTTCCCGCGGAGTCTATCTCGTCACCGCGGTCACGGATCGCCGAGTGCGGTGCCTGGTCCGGGTGTCCGCCGAGGGGGTGGCGCTGTCGCCGTACGGAGAGATCGTCCAACGGCATTGTGGCCTCCTTCCGACGTGGCGACCGCAGGTCAAGGTCGTCGACTCCGTGGTGATGCCCGACCACGCGCACCTGTTGCTCCACTTCGCTGACGAGGTGCCCGCGGGATTGGGTGCGGTCGTCGGCTGCTGGAAGGCCGGCGTCACCCGTGAGATCAATGTGCTCCGAGGGACTCCAGGGAAGGCGTTCTGGCAACAGAACTACTGGGAACGCGTTGTCAGGACTGAGCATGAGCTGGCCGGCCTTCGGAGGTATTTCAAGGAGAATCCCCAGCGTTGGCTCAAGAAGTACGGCCCTGGATGACACGGGTTCGGGGCGGCGCAAGCGCCGCCACAACGAGCGCCGCCACAACGGGCGCCGCCACAACGGGCGCCGCCACAACGGGCGCCGCCAGAACGGGCGCCGCCAGAACGGGCGCGGACCTAGCCTCTCGAGCGGCGCAAGCGCCGCCACAACGGGGGTTCCTTTACGGATCCGCCGCTTCGCGGGTCGAAGGGGCGCCGTCACCGGCGGGTAGGCTGGTAGAGAAGCGAACCGTTACTGCGCGGTTCACCGCGCTTCCACGAAGGGATTGGCTGCCCGTTGTGGCGCCGCTTGCGGCGCGTCCGGGCTCGTCCCGGCGGGTCCCGGCGCGCCGGGTGCGCAGCTCCCCGGCGACCAGCACGACGAAGGCCGGCGGGGTGGTCTCCGCCGGCCTTCGTGCATCCGTGCTTGGCCCCGATCAGGGCCAGGTCACGGTGACCTGACCATCGGGCGTGCTGGTTTTGGCGGCTCCAATCGCCACGTCAGGCCCGTTGAAGCTCAGAGAGAACGGATTCAGGAAGACCGAGGTGGCCTCCACGAAGAGCGTGCCGGCATCGTCGAAGTCGTCGTTCAGGAGCGACTTACTCCCCGAGCCGTCGTAATCCAGCTTCAGTTGCGGGAGGACCGGGTTCATGTTGACGAACGTGGCGTTGTCGAAGTACGAGAAACCGGTGGTCACGCCTTGGAACAGCACCCGGGTGCCGTTGAAGGTGACGGCATCGACCGCCATGTTCGCCGTGATCTTGAGTTGCTGGTCACTGCTCGCGATCACGCCCCCGTTCCCTTCGAAGTAGCCGGCGACGGCATCGCTGTTGAGATGCAGTGTGTCGCTGTCGAGCTGGAGGGCGCCGAACCGGGAGGCCCCCGGCGTCGCGAAGGTCGCGATGTACCCCGTCCCGCCGGTGAAGTGAGTGCGGAACGTGGTGTTGTCCGGCCCCGCGTCGAAGCTCGAGCTGCTGGTCGTGGCGAGCTGGGTGAAGTCGCCGTGGATCTCCAGCAGGCCGTTGGTCAGGCGCCCGGTGGTGGACCCGCCGTCGAAGGTGGCATTCCCCGTGACGGTGAGGTGGTCAAGGCCGTTGGCCATCGTGAGCCGCCCCTCACCCTGGGTGACGAGCGAGTTGACCGTCAAGGTCTGCCCATTGAGCACGAAGTCCTGTGCCCCCGGGTTGACCGCGGAGAGCGACAGCAGGCCCGTGATGGTCGGGGCAAAGGTGAGCGTGTCGTGCACCCCGTCGGTCAGGTAGAGGTTCTGGTACGGCAGGTCCGGGAGCGAGTTCCCCGTGTTCGAGAACCCGGTGTTGATCACCGAGTAGGGAGTGGTCGCGCCATTGGCGACGGTGAGCGCACCGGCACCATAGAAGTTGAAGTAGGCCAGGCTCGCCCCCGAGTGGAAGTCGCCCCCCGAGAGGACGCTCACTGGGCCCATGAAGTCGGCCACGCTTCCGTCGGGCACCGACTGGCCATCGAAGTGGGCGCTGCCGCCGATCGTCGTCGTGCCGACCACCGTCATGCTGGTCGTCGGTCGCAGGGTGCCGGCATTCACCACGGCGAGCGGGCCAAAATGCGACCCGCCGGTGGAGGGGTTCGCGAACACCGCGTTGTGCGTCGCGGGTCCGAAGAACTCCGTGAGGGTCCCCGCAGGTGCGAAGCTGCGTGACGAATTCAAGCCGATCTGCTGGAGGTACCCGCCGATCCGCACCACGCCGGCGCTCATCGAGGTGTCCTGGTCGAGGCCTCGGAAGGTCACGTCCGTCGTGATCTCGAGGGTGTCGTTCGGATTGTCCATCGTGATCCGCGCGTACCCGTCGATGTACATCCCGTTGGCCGAGACCTTGTTCCCGTTGAGACGGATCCGGATGGTGTCGGCCGGATTCCCGGGATTCTGGATGTTCAACCCTCCGCTCATCGCAAGCCGGTGGGTGAGCGTGAGATGCACGCCCTGACGCAGGTACAGGTGCGTGTAGA
>JANLXK010000557.1:0-10048 GCA_031365045.1 Gemmatimonadota bacterium
TGATCGCCGCCGCCACCACCACCCACCACCTCAACCCACAACGAGGAACGCGACCGCAGACGCAGTACTCAGAACGCAGAACGGCAGTTCAGAGCCAAGCACCCCAACCCCCGAGCTTCGTATGGCATTGGTCGAGATCCGCGACGTCCACAAGAGCTTCTCCCGCGAGACCGAACGTATCGAGGTCTTCGCCGGCCTCACGATGGACGTCGAGCAGGGGAGCTTCACGGCGCTGATGGGCCCCTCGGGCTCCGGCAAGTCCACCCTCCTCAACCTCGTCGCCGGGCTCGACCGCCCCACTTCCGGCAAGATCACCGTGGGCGGCGCGGAGGTGAGCTCGATGACGGCGACGGCGCTGGCCGCGTGGCGGGCGAGCAACGTCGGCTTCGTCTTCCAGTCGTTCAACCTCCTGCCGGTCCTGACGGCCCAGCAGAATGTCGAGCTCCCGCTCCTCCTCACCCGCCTCTCCAAGCGCGAGCGCGACGAACGGGTCAAGATCGCCCTCGGCGTCGTGGGGCTCGAGGACCGAATGGCCCACTACCCGCGTCAGCTCTCGGGCGGGCAGGAACAGCGGGTGGCGATCGCGCGGGCCATCGTGGCCGATCCGACGCTCGTTCTGCTCGACGAGCCGACCGGTCAGCTCGACGCCAAGAGCTCGCAGGAGGTGCTCGCCCTCCTGGGGCGGCTCAACCGCGAATTCGGCAAGACCATCCTCATCGTGACGCACGACCCGCAGGCGACGGCGCGCGCCACGAAGGTCCTGCACCTCGAGAAGGGGACCTTCGTCGAACAGGCGGAGGTGGCGCGATGAGATTCTTCCCGATGCTCCGGGCCAACCTGCTCCGGAGCAAGAAGCGGACGTTCTTCACGATCGCATCAGTGGCGCTGGCGCTCTTCCTCTTCGCCTCGCTCCGGACCGTCGTGACCACGCTCGCCAACAACTCGCAGTTCGGCAGCGCCCGCCGGCTCGTCACGACCAACAGCACCGGCTTCGTCCTGCCGCTCCCGCTGGCCTACGCCAACCGCCTCCAGGCGGTACCCGGGGTCGAGTCGGTGACGTGGGCCAACTGGTTCGGCGGCCGCTACGGCGACGGGAAGCGTTTCTTCGCCACTTTCGCCGTCAAGGCCGAGAGCTACTTCGTCATGTACCCGGAGATGCAGATCCCGGCCGACCAGCAGGCCGCCTTCATGCGCGACCGGATGGGGGCGATCGTCGGCGCGCGCCTCCTCACGATCTTCGGGTGGAAGGTGGGGCAGAACGTCACCCTCCAGGGGACGATCTTTCCGGGTGATTGGACCTTCACCATCGACGGCGTGTACACCCCGACCGACAAGTCGATCGGCGATGACGCGATGATGTTCCATTACGAGTACCTCGACGAGTACATGAAGAAGACCGGTCCCGGCGGGCTCGCCGGGTGGTACATCGTCGAGATCGACCATCCCGATCACGCCGCCCAGATCGGCCAGAGCATCGACGCCATGTTCCGGAGTTCTCCCGATCCCACCAAGACCGGGACCGAGAAGGCGTTCAACGCCTCCTTCGCCACGATGTGGGGGAACGTCTCGCTCCTGATGAACACCATCGGGATGGCCGTCGTCTTCGCGATCCTCCTCGTCACCGCCAACGCGATGATGATGAGCGCGCGCGAGCGCATCCGCGAGGTGGCGGTGCTCAAGACGATCGGGTTCAGTGACGCGCGGCTCTTCGGCCTGGTGATGCTCGAGGCGGGGCTCATCACCACCAGCGGTGCCGTGATCGGGCTCGGCGCCGCGAAGCTGCTCTACCGTGTCACCAACTTCAGCGCGATGGGCTTCCTCCCCGGCTTCGACGTGTCCCGGTCGACCCTGTTCTGGGGCGCGGGGATCGCCCTGGTACTGATGCTCGCGAGCGGGTTCGCGCCCGCGTGGCGCGCGGCGCGCCTCCCGGTGGTCACGGCGCTCCGGAGCGTGGAATGAAGATCCCGCTCATCTACAACTGGCGGAGCCTCCTCGGCCGCCCGGCCTCGACCGCCTTCACGGCGCTCGGGATCGGGCTGGTGGTGGCGGTCTTCATCGGGATGCTGGCGCTCGCCAACGGCTTCGCCGTGGCCCTCGCCCGCACCGGGTCGGACCAGAACGTCATTGTCATGCGCAAGGGGGCCGACGCGGAGCTCTCGAGCAGCGTGGACCGCGCGTCGGCGAGCATCCTCAGCGCCGATCCGCACGTGGCGCGGGGCGCCGACGGGCATCCCCTCGTGAGCCCCGAGGTCTACATGGTCATCCCGATGGGCCGGAATGGCGACACGACCCAGATGGCGAACGTCGTGCTGCGAGGGATCAGCGACGCGGTCTGGGAGGTGCGCACGAACCTGACCATCGCCGAGGGACGCCGTCCCACCGCGGGGCAGAACGAAGTCTGCGTCGGGCAGAAGCTGGTGGGCCGCTTCCCCCGCACGGCGGTGGGCGAGGCGGTCACCATCGCGGGCCGCCCCTGGGCTGTCGTCTGCCACTTCACCGCCGCCGGCTCCTCATTCGAGTCGGAGATCTGGGGGATGAACGAGCAGGTGATGCCGGTGATGCGGGGGCAGGTCTTCCAGTCGGTCACCTTCCGGCTCGCCGACCCCAAGTCCTTCGAGGAGACGAAGCGCGCCCTCGAGACCGACCACCGTATCACCGTCGACGTGCACCGTGAATCGGAATTCTACGCCCAGCAATCGCAGCTCCTGGGCAAGATCCTTCGCTTCCTCGCGCTCATGATCACCTCGATCATGGCGGTCGGCGCGGTGTTCGGCGCGATCAACACGATGTACGCCGCCGTGGCGAGCCGGTCGTCGGAGATCGCCGTCCTGCTCACCCTCGGCTTCCAGCCCCGGAGCATCCTCGCGAGCTTCCTCGCCGAGTCGGCGCTGATCGCGCTGGTGGGCGGGGCGATCGGGTGCCTCATTGCCCTCCCGGTGAACGGCGTCGTCGCCAGCACCACCAACTGGGCGACCTTCAGCGAGATCGCCTTCTCCTTCCGGATCACCCCGGGGCTGCTGCTCGCCGGGGTGACGTTCGGGGTAGTGATGGGGATCGTCGGGGGCTTTTTCCCGGCGCTCCGGGCGTCTCGGATGGCGGTGGTGCAGGCGCTGCGGTAACTGCAGTCGCGGGTCGCGGGTCGCGGGTCGCGGGTCGTGGGGTGGGTTGGCAGGAGCGGCGCAGGACAGCGAAGTGGGTCTCACCGTTCCCCGAACTTCGTCTCGATCTGCACGCCGCAGGCTCGAAGGAAGGGGGTCGGGAGTTCGCCGCCGGCGAAGATGAAGACCTGGCTGTTGGGGATGCGATGCACCGCACCCCCACGGTCTTTATACGCCACCTCGGTGCTGGTGATCTCGGTGAGGTTGGTCTGCCAGAGGGGCACCACCTTGCCGAGCCGGATCGCCTCTTCGATGCGGTGCTGGTTGCCCGACTTGATGCGGGAGAACTTCTCCTGCCGGTAGGAGATATGGACCTGGTTCCCCGGCTGGTCGGCCAGCGCGATCGCCGCCTCCACGGCCGAGTCGCCGCCCCCCACCACCACGATCCGGTCTCCCTGGTACGCCTCGGGTTCGAGGAGGGAGTAGCTCACCTTCGGGAGACTCTCTCCTGGGATGCCGAGCTTCCGCGGGATGCCACGCCGCCCGATGGCGAGGATCACGAATCGGGCCTGATACTCTCCCTTGGTGGTCTTCACCCGGAACCCGCCCCCCTCCTCTTTTTCCACCTGCTGCACCATCTCCTCGGTCGAGATCACCAGCCCGGTGCTGGCGATGACCTCCTGCCAGATATCCACCAGCCGCTCCTTGGGAATCTCCTTCTCCTTGAGCTTCCCGAAGCCGGGGATCTCCATCGGCTGGGTCATCACGATCTTCTTGCGCGGGTAGTAGCGCACGGTCCCCCCCACGTCCTCCCGCTCGATGGTGCGGAACCGGAGCTTGTGGCGCTGGCAATGGAGCGACGCGGAGAGCCCCGCAGGCCCAGCCCCAACGATCAAGATATCCAGCTCGTCGGCAGACCCCTGCGACCCTCGACCCGCGTCCCGCGACACCCTTCCCGCGATCCCGTCCACGCACTGGTGTCCCTGCGCGAAGGCGTTCCGGATCAGCCCCATCCCGCCCAGCTCGCCGATGATGTAGAGGCCCGGGACGTTGGTCTCGAAGTTCCCCTGCACCCGCGGGATCTCGACGCCGCGCTGGGCGGTGCCGAAGACGAGGGTGATGGCCTGGGTGGGGCAGGCGCGTTCACAGAGACCGTGCCCCACGCAGCGCGCGGGCGCGATCACCTGCGCCTGACCGGTCCGGAGGCCGAGGACGTCCCCCTCCGGGCAGACCGAGACGCAGGCCCCTGTCCCGATGCAGTCCCCCGGGCTCACGACCGGATGGAGCGACAGCGGCTCGTGCAGCCCGTAGCGCTCGGCCTGTTCGGTCGCGACGATGGCCCGCCGTTCGAGTCGCCGGATCCGCCAGAGGAAGGGGAGCATCGCCAGGGTCGCGAGCCCCAGCGCGACGCCGAGGATGATGAGGGTGTCCTGGTCCATCAGAATCCGTACCAGAGGCCGGCCGTGAGGCCGGCGCTCTGGAGGTAGCCGCCGGTCCGTTCCCGCGCGCGGAGCGTGAACTGGGTGCGGGCCGAGAGGGGGAGCCGGGCGCCGAGCTCGAAGGCGTGCGAGGTGCTAGTGGCGCCATTCGCCTCCGAGCGATAGAGCTGATAGCTCAGCTCGGTGGTGGTGGCGCCGAAGCGCCGGTTCACCGACGGGGAGATCAGCAGCCCGTGGGAGTTCTGCTCGGTCCAGTACATCGTCGCAAGCCCGATGCCGATCGCATTCGCTCCCCGAGGCCGGCGCGAAGCGGAGGCGCTGTACGACCACTGCGCGCCGAGCCCCTGCTGGCGGCTGGTGCTGATATCGGCGCTGAAGCCCAGGTTCCCGGTCCAGATGTTGAACCCGGTGCTCAGGTTGTCACGCCGGAGGGGCGGAGGAGCTTGTCCAGCGGCGAGGTGTCGCGGAGGGCGAGGGGAACGAGGTAGTAGGGGAGGCCGTACGCGAGCGTGATGACCGCGACGCTCAGCCAGGTCGCGACCAGGAGCCATTGGAAGAGGCGCTCGGCCGTGGAGGTCGAGTCGTCGAGATCGAGATCGGGTCGCTGGCGGGCTCGGCGGTCCGGTGCCGAGATCGCTCCGACCGAAGCAGGAGCTACGGTGAGATTGCCACCGTCCATAGACATGTGACTCCGATAAAGGCCTTCGTACCCCGGAACGGTGGTGGCTGTCCTGGACTGGCGAAGGCTTTAAAAAGGCGGCCCAGGGGTCGCCTTGTATTGTAGCCGTAGAACTACGGAAAGATGGGAGGGGGTGGGGCGGGGAGGAGGTGAGGGATGACCAGAAGGTGGGCGTTTGACCTCGGGGCCGCTGAAAGGTGTGATTCGGGAGCACTTTGCCATCCGCCACGCGAGCTAGCTCTTTAATTAGGGATGCTTTATGGTCGCCATTTCGATCGCGGAGAGGTGACAGTGCTCACATGCCAAAGGTCTCGGTGGGGGTACCTTGCGGGTGGAGGAGCATCGGCCCTTCCAATTTCGCATTTCGTTCATGGACCATAAGCAGGGAGGTCTTCTTGCTCCATAGATCCTTCGGTGCGCCCCTCCGGCGATATGCCGGGGCGTTCGCTCTTCTCGTCCTCGTGGCCGCGTGCGGGTCCGATTCGCTGGCTCCATTCCAGCCCGAGGTGACCAACATCGCCGACAGTTTCTCGGCGCAGGCCACGGGAGTGACCGGCGTGACCACCACCATCAACTACAACTGGTCCAACTCCGGCACCACCGCGACCATCAATCACTCCACGACCACGACTGCGGGCTCCACGTTCCTGACGATCAAGGATGCGAATGGCACGACCGTGTACTCCAAGGCGCTGGCGCCCAGCCTGAACGAGTTGACCAGCCCGGTCGGGGTGCCAGGGACCTGGACGATCCAGCTGACGCTCACGAATTACAGTGGGACGCTCAATTTCACCGCTCAGAAGGGCTGAGCCGCTCAGCAGAGAAGTGATCGGCAGGGCAGATGCCGCTGGCGGGAGGAATCCTGCCGGCGGCGTTCTTTCTGGGCTGGGCTGGGCAGGGCAGGGGGGGCGTCAGTGTGTGGCCGGCTGGAACCGTTCGATTTCTGGCCGGTCGGGACAATCCGGGGGAAAGCCGCATAAGAATGAGACAGTGCGAGTACGCTGTGCCTCGTTCGTATGCGGGCTCTTGGATTGCAACTGGCCTCGCGGAACGGAGTCGCACTTCGTACACTTGAGGGTCCCCCTCGTATTGGACTGCCAGCCTTCCACGCTTCTTCGCCAGGCTGGCAGCCCATCGAATCAATTAGAGACACGTTAGGCAACACGCTCTCCTTGCATGCAGTACGCCAATGGCGTACATTGTTCGATGCGCTTCGTTGAGACCCCTATCTTCACCACCGCCATTCGAAGCGCCCTCGCGGATGAGGATTATCGGGCCCTCCAAGTCGCCCTCCTCCTCCGCCCGGAACAAGGCCCTGTCATCCCCCGCTCGGGCGGCCTGCGGAAGGTACGCTGGGCCGGGAGCGGCCGGGGTAAACGGGGCGGCCTTCGGGTGATCTATTACTGGCACCCGGCGGAGGAAACGTTCTACATGCTGTTCGTGTACGCCAAGAATGCCCAGGAGGACCTGACGCCGTCCCAGCTCAAGACTCTACGGCACCTGATTCAGGAGGAACTTGCATGAACCCGACCGACTTCAAGAAGCTCGTAACCAGCGTCAAGCAGGCCGGCAAGATCCACCGCGGGCAGCTCCGCCCCGGCCGCGTCACGGTGTTTAAGCCGGCCGACGTGCGGGCCATTCGCGACCAACTCGAGGTCACGCAGGCGGAGTTCGCCATGATGATCGGCGTCAGCGTGGCGACGCTCCGCAATTGGGAGCAGGGCCGCCGGGTGCCCGATGGGCCGGCTCGGGCGTTACTTCGGGTGGCGGCCGTCGACCCAAAGGCCGTGGCCATGGCGCTCAGCGCCTGATCACTCGGCTGAACAGCCGGACAGATCGGTAACAGTTAGACCGAGGACATAGGTAACACTCTTCCCTCATTGTTCGAGCACCCTAGGAGGTGCTCGATGCCGAGGAGACGGCCGACGGGGTCTGGTCGGCCTATTTCGGCCCCCTCTTGCTGAGCCGCTTCGACGAGCGAGATTACCGGATGCACGGGGCGCACACCCGCCACCGGCTCCCGCGCCGAGTGTCACCCATGTCCTCGGTCTGAAGTGTTACCGATGTGGTCGGTCTGTACCCCCCGCCTCACGAGGCTCCCTGCGGCCAAGCTGGGGAATCATTTAGGATCGTCCTGTGGCGGATTCCGCCGCCGCAGCTAAAGCGCCAACCGTCAGGTGGCTCCTCGATGGCAGCATTCGCTCCAAACGACGAGTTCTACGCATCCGTCGATGCACTCGGCGGGCGCCTTCAAGCGGGCGAGTTAGCAGTCTACGGGCAACGGCTCCACGTTCTGCTTCACACAGTGGCGTGGACTACTTCCTCAGAGCTCCTTGCTGAGCTCGGGGGTGTTCTCGAGGCCGCCGACCGCAAGGCTGGCCCCAACGCTGCTCCCGACCTTCGCTCGGACATTCAGAAGTGCCTCGCGGCCATCCGCGCCGCATGGCCGGGCATCCGGTTTCCGACAGACTCGTGGAAGTCGCCACCTGACCAGCGCTTGTAGCCGATCTTTCCCCCTCGCTTCCCCTTCGCTGCGCTCAGGGCAAGGCTCGGGGTCAGGGCAGGCCCCGCTCCGCGGCCAGCGCTCCCCGCTGCACGAACCTCCCCGCGGCCAAGCGGCGGAACCATTTAGGATTGTGCTGGGGCGCACTTCGGCGCCACAGCTAAAGCGCCGACCGTCAGGCGGGTGACGGCCCACTGGAGAACACAATGACTCGAGCGCAAGTAGCAGTGGGACTTCTGTCCGTCACCAGTATTATTTCATTCATCGCGGCCCTGCTTCCTGTTCTTAAGGGCGGCTCGATCAACGTCGTCTTTTTGGGCGCTGGTGTTGTCTTCCTCGCGATCGCCATTGCGAACGCGAAGAGGCAGCGTTCCTCCAAGAGCGGTCCTCCCGCCGCGTAACCAGCGCTTGTAGCCGGTCCGGCCCCCGCGCTGCGCTTGGGGTCCGGACAGGCTCCGCTCCGCAGCCAGGGCTTCACGCTGTTCGACCCGCCCCGCGGCCACGCTGCGGAATCATTTAGGATTGTGCTGGGGCGCACTTCGGCGCCGCGGCTAGCGCGCCAATCGTTAGGCGGCAGTCACGCGAGAAACAAGGCGACGTCCATCGAAATGCCTCTGAGATCCTGGTTGTGCTATTCCGTGCTCGCCGCCGGGACTCTCGCGGCGTGCAGCGACTCTACCGGCCCTTCGGGCACCGCCCCGAGCATCTCTGCGCTCGGGCCGAATCGCGCCCAACCGGGGGGATGGCAGTTCTACCTGATCGTCCGGGGGGAACGCTTCGCCGACAGCGCGGTCGTCTCCTGGAACGACTCCCCCCGACACACCCTGTTCGTCGACTCCACCTCTCTCCTCGCGCGTATCACCGAAGCCGACATCGCCACGGCCGGCGCGTACCTGGTCCGGGTGGTGAATCCCGACGGGGAGCGATCGGCGTCCGCGACTTTTACGGTGGCCCCCAGCGCCGTGGCGTTCGCGTGGGACTCGGTCCGCCCGACCTGCTGCAACGAGGCGGGGATCGGAGACTCGGTCGCGATCTACTTCAACGAAGCGCTCGATACCTCCGTCCTCGGCGACAGCGGCCTTCGGCTCGTCGACGGCGGCGTCCCGGTGGCCGGCGTCACCACGTACGACACCGCCGCCAAGGCACTGCGCTTCTCCACCCCCTTGCAGGCCCTTCGCTTCTACTCCCTGGCGATCGGCGGGCAGGTCCGGAGCGTCTCGGGTGGGGCGCTGGTCCAGCAGCTGAGTTTCGACTTCGTCACCGCCGCCGGAAAGCTCGTCGTCATCGACACCACCGGCGATTTCGCCGCCCTCCTGCTCGGAACGGGTGGCAAGCCGAAGATCGCCTACCGCAAGGGATTGGCACGGGTGGCCTCGTGCACGGGGGACTGCATCCGCCGCAGTGGATGGTCGACCACGGGAGCGGACGGCGTCCCCGGCGGCGGCACCTACACCGCTTTCGTGGCCGGCCCCGGCAGCACTTACTACTTGGCCTACCAGGACGGGAATGCGGATGCGGCCCGGGTCACGCTCCTTTCGAGCAGTTCGACGACGGTCGGTGGCGGAGGCGGGGGGAACGGGGCCTACACCTCGCTCGCCGTGGCGCCGTCGGGACGGGTCCATCTCTTCTACTTCACCGCCTCCGGTTCCGACATGTACCACGCTTCCTGCGGCTCCAGCTGCGGGGTCCCGGGGAACTGGACGATCGATCTGGTGGATTCCGTCGGCAGCGCCGGGGGCTTCTCAGCCACGGTGACCGGCGCGGATGGGCGGGTGCACGTGGTCTATCTCGAGAATGACCAAGGCGATCTCAAGTACGCGACCTGCACCGGCCCCTGCACCACCGCGAGCTGGGTCCGCGGGACGATCGACTCGACCGGGTTCGTCGGCGTCGGCTCCTCGCTGCTGATCGACGGGACCGGACGCCTCCACCTGGCCTACTACGACCAGACGAATGGCCTGGAGAGATATGGGACTTGCGATTCGCTCTGCGAGCAGGCCGCCAGTTGGACGATCGGTTCGGTGCTGCAGATCGCGGCCCCGGGGACCGCGCGTGGCTTCGCGGCGGGAAGCCTCGCCGTCGGCCCCGCCGGGGCCCTGACCTTCGCGTTCAGCAGTCCGCTCAACAACGACCTCGAGAGCGCCACCTGCACGGCGGCCTGCACCATCCCCGGCTCCTGGACCGTCAGACGGCTTTCCTACCGAGGCTCGAGCGCGGTCTTCCAGACCGCCCTCAAGGTCGACGCCGCGGGCATCCGCCATCTGGTCTGGACGGATCCCCTCGGATGGCTGCACTACATGCAGTACTAGCTTGCCGACTGATCAGCGCT